>JADMIH010000318.1 GCA_015478675.1 Chloroflexota bacterium
CTAAGGCTTTACTAAAAAGCGGAGTGTAAGGATTTGCTCCGGGGCGACAGGGTCGTTTGACTTAACTCGCAGTAGTACGTCCTGCATGCCCGGCATCGGCTTGTCGAAGTTTACAACGATAGACCCTGATGCTCCAGGGTTGATGGTCGCCGAACTGGCGACAGCTTTGACCCCTCAGGTTCAGGTGCCACCGGGGCGGGGCGGCTCAGGGTTGACGTCCGTAATCTGCAGCGGTTGATCGCCTGCGTTGGTGAACTGGAAGCGATACTCCATTGGGGTGGCATAACTTATGGTGCCAAATTGGTGCTCGGTCTCCTGAAAGCTAAGCTTCGGCCCACTACCGGCCGTTTGCCCCTGTCCACCAGGTCCACCCGACCCGCTACCCAAATCGCAGGCGGTAAGGCCCACAAGCACAGCAAAGGCAGCTGCGAGGGCAAACAGTATGCCCCTGTAGCCCTTGATCCGGCGTGAGGCTGTGCGCCCTGTTGTGTTCCTCTTACGCATGTTTTACCTCCTCTATCCAGTGGCTTAACTTACTGCTTGTCTGAGTCTACTTCTGACCTGACCATGTAGCCCCACCGTCCTCACTTCGGAAGACCAACCCCTCCCGGCTTTTGGCGTTCACGGCCAGTACCAGTTGCGGGCGGGTAGGGCTGATAGCCAGCGCCACGGCGTTGTCTCCAGGGTAGGTTGTCTTTTTCCATGTAGCTCCCGTATCTGTGCTTTTGTATAGACCTCCCTCCACGCCAGCGTATAGAGTACTGCTTGTTTTGGGGTCCACAGCCACTGCGTATATGTTACTTGAGGCCAGATCGCCTTGCACTGGCGTCCAGCTTTTCCCGGTATTCGTACTACGAAGCATGCCGGAACCCATGCTCACCGCGTATAGAGAGGTGGGGTCGCCCCCCGTCGCTAGCGACATCACATCGGGTGGCATCTGGCCTCCGGTGGGTTGCCAGGCGCTGCCGCCGTCACTGCTCTGCAACACTCCACTGCCCACAACATAAGCAAAGAGGCGGTTACTGCCATCGGTAGCCGCAGCGAAGCCGTGAATATCGGTCCCTGGGAGGTTGTGCTGGACCGGACGCCATGTAGCGCCACCATCCGAGCTTACTTGAAATATATCGTGGCCCGCCATATACACCTGCCTTGAATTGGTGGGGTTCACAACTATGCCCATCGCGTCGAAGTTTTTCTTGTCAACGAGAGTGGTCCACGTCTGTCCGGCATCGTTGCTGCGCATGATGCCCCCATGATGGCCGAAGAAGACCGTATTGGGATCATCTGGATTGAAGACAAGGGCGTGGTAATCCGAGGTGCCCAGGGTGGAAATAGCGCCACTGTTCCCCACACCTCTGGGCAGCAAGAAGAAGAGGAGCGCGATCGCCAAGAGCGCGGCAGCCACGCCAATGATGAGGGATCGCCTCTGCCGTTTTGGCATGCCACGCCGGTATGTGGCTCGTCTGGCCTTCTGTTTCGTTTGCGCCGCCGGGCTGCCAGGGCATATTGTTGTGGCAGTTTTGGGCTGCTGTTTGGTCTTCTGTGACATCTAAAAGTCTCCATTGCGCTTACTGATACAGGTAAGGCCGAGTCGCCAATGGTATAAAGGCCATACCTGGCGCAGAGCAGCAGGCTCTATACCTACCAGCCATGCGTACATGGGGCAGCTGGGAGCGACCTTGCCTCATTATATAGGGTGTGCTATACTTAGTCAAGGTACTGTGGTGGTGGGTACCTAGAAATAGCGTAGGAGAGTTTCTGATACTGGGTACAATCACGCGGCATATAGAATTGTGTGATGGTTGGTGAGGGCATGATATGATGGGTGGGATGATGGAGGCAGGCATCTACTGGTGGCTTTTTGCAGGGTCGGCAATACTGGTGGTAATAGGCATTATCCTGCTTCTTGCCTGGCTTTTTAGCCGCGCCACAAGAGAGGAGACCGCACTGGTTATACTCCAACGCCGCTATGCGCAGGGGGAGATTGGCCCCGATGAATATGCTCGTGTCCGTTCGGACTTGCTGCCTAACGCAAGCGAGCCAGCGGGGGACATGGAGAATAAGGAGAATACAGGATGAGAAATCGCAGTTTACTAGCCGCCGGCCTGGGGTTGGTCTTCTTTGGGGTAGCGGGGATGGTGTTGAGCGGGACCGGGGCCTTTGCCTCAGCGCCCACTTCTATGATGGTTGGCCCAATGGCCCAGGCAGCTACGACACCCAGCGCTGCCTCCGGCCCGTTCATGGGCACCTCGGATCCCAACGCCGAGTACGATCTCCGCTTTATTGATGAAATGAGTATGCACCACCAGG
>JADMIH010000064.1 GCA_015478675.1 Chloroflexota bacterium
GAGGGGAGGGGAGGGACGCCCCCTCACCCCAACTCTGAACAGTTACCTCTATACTGTCCAATTGGCACCCGGCTGTAGAGGCAGCTAACGGCTCTGCGCCGAGTTAGGGTCTATCATCAGGCCGGACTCATCTACAGCTTCAAAGTCAGAGCCGCGCAGGCGGTTTATCTCGCGTAGAATATCGTTGTCCCAACGCTCATCTGTCGCGCCGGAGATAGACCACGAGCTGCCGTTGTCGGCGAGAATCATGCCATAATCCTTGAGAGCCTGAAGAATAACGCGTAATTGCGTTGGGTAGCCGGTTATATCTACGCTAGCCTTCAGGCGCACGCGTAAACCCATCGGCGGCAGGGCGCTGTTGTTGCTGCTCCCTGCGTCGTGACGGGCGGGCCAGATATGAGCCTGCTGCGTGGTGTCCGCAGTAAAACGCAACGCGTGTCGGATCACACCGGAAGCAACCTCATCGTAGCGCACCAAGGCTGGGAATATAGGCAGGCCGGCAGCGTCGGCAGAGGTCCAGCCGTCAGGTCGCAGGGCGTTAGAGCCAAGCTGCCAGAGCGCACCTGACCCTGCATTCCAGCTTCCGTCAGCGTTAGGAAAGGCACGGTACATCTCGTAAAGCGTGCAGCTGCTCTGGTCAACCACGATAGCATGGCGGTCGCCTGTGCTTGCAGGGCCACCTTCGATGGGTGCGTTGGTAGGCACAGGGTAGGGGCCGGGGTCGCTTTGGCTGCCGTAATCAGTGAAGTAAATAGGCACGGGTGGCTGCCCTGTAACGTTGATGAAGGGGATGCCTATAGGCTCGTTGTTCCACAAGCCGGAGCCAAAGTCCGGGTGCAGGGTCGCGCTCAGGCCGATACTCTCTATGTAACTGTCTGATAGCGTAGCGGTGGGTAGAGCGGCGATATCGCGGTTCCAGATATTATCAGCAGGGAAGATAGCGCATGAACGGGTGGGTGTAGCCGTTACCTCCGGCTGGTGAGTAGGCGTGGCGATGGGTGTAAAGGTGGGCGGACCGGGGGTGTAGGTAGGAACGGGGCCACTCCCACGCGAATTGTCAATAATTTTGCAAGCCTGGGCGCGAGTAGAACTATTCTGAGGCCGGAAATAAGAGCCGGGGCAAGGCTCGCCGGGACCGCCGCAAGGATAGCCACTGATTACATTGTGCGCCGCTACACTCTCGATATAGCCGTAGAAGGGGTTGTCAACCGGTACATCGTTGAAGGTAGGCACAGCCGGCGTAGCAGGTGACCACCCGCGAGCATTGACAATCATCTTGGCAAGCTGGCCCCGCGTCACGATGGAGTTGGGGCGGAAGTAAGGGCGGCGCTGACCATCGCAAGGCTCGCCGGGACCGCCGCAAGGATAGCCATTGGCTACACCCTGTGTTACCCCAATCTCGATCCAGGGGAAAAGCGTGTAGGTGGTGAGTACATCGCTGAAGGTGGGTGTGGCGGGAGGCGTGCCGGTGAGGCCAATGCCGAGGATGACCATCTTCATTATCTGGCCGCGAGTAACGCTATTGTTAGGGCGAAAGGTGCCGTCATCATAGCCCGAAACCACACCCAGATTCGAGAGGTCGGTCACATACTGGTAAGACCAGTCGCCGGGGCAAACATCGGAGTAACGCTGTCCTGCGCATCTGCCGTCAGGTTGGCCCACTTGCGCCTCCTGCGCTGTGGCCTTGCTCACGTATAGGGCAGCTATGAGCAACACCGCAATAAGCCATAGACTCCGTTTGCGCGCCCCAGCCGTAAGTGAGGTTATTCTTTGCATTATTATCCATCCATGTAGAAATCTTGCTATTTTTGCGGTCAGCAAATCCAGCTTTATTCTATTGCCAATCGTCCATGAAGACAATGGCTACATGGTCCTGCTATGTGCCGGGTAATGGTCACAAGAGGTGGCTACACTGCCCTCAATCACACATCACGAGCAGCCTGCCGGGCGCGCTCTTCTTTGGCTCGCTCATAGAGACGTTTGCCTTCCTCCATGCGAGACGCTTCCTCGGCAGTTTCCGGGATGAGAGGAGGGACGGGCACCGGATCGCCATTATCGTCGAGAGCCACGAAGGTGAGGACACACGAGCTAGTTTGTACCTTCCTCCCTGTGGCGGGGTTCTCCGCCTCTACCAGGGCGCGCACCAACATCGAAGAGCGGCCTACGTACTCTACCTGTGAGGTAATCGTGACGAGGTCGCCTATGTAGACAGGCTGGTCAAAGCTCATGTGATCTAACGCCACAGTTACTACCTGGCAGCGACAATGGCGCATAGCGGCCACCGCAGCCCCTATGTCTACCATCTTCATGATCGAGCCGCCATGTACGTTGCCCATGGGGTTAGCGTCGTTGGGGAGCATCACCTGGCTCAGATAGCTCTTCGAGTCGGAGATGGTGCGTGGCTCAAGAGACGCAGACTTATCAAAGCTGCGCTTGCGGAAGGTATGAGTGGTCATCTGGTTTCTTTACATCCTCCAACAAAGAAGACCGGTAATCTGTCGTTCACTCTCAACTTATTTTCATCTATCTCACTTTGCCTACTCGCAATTGGCGAAACGCCTTTGTCCTCAACTCACGATGCAATACGCACCACACGCACGTTTGATCCCTCTACAGGCGGACGATGGTCACGCCCTCTCCGCCTTCTTCCGGCCTGGGGGTTTCGATCCCCTTTACGAGAGGGTGGCTGTTCAGGTATTCACGTAATGCCTTGCGGAGCGCGCCTGTGCCTTTGCCGTGAATAATGCGTATGAAGGGCATATTAACCAGGGCAGCGTCGTTGAGGATGCCATCTAACTCCTCGATGGTCTCTTCAGCGCGGCGGCCTCGAAAGTCGTATTCCAGGCGCGGGGCAACGGCGGGCATGGCTACAGCGTAGCGCCCATAATCTGTGGACGGAGCCGCAGCCATTGAGCTTGCAGGGCGGCGCAGTGTCACACTCGATACGGGTAGGCGCATCTTAAAGGAACCCATTTGCACTTCTATCTGGCCGCTGCTGTCGGGCTGACCGGTCACATTACCTTCGGCCCCCATGCTCTGGATGAAGACACTATCGCCCGGCCTGAGTATATGCGGCATCACATATTCTTCGGGTGCGCCACGCGGCTGTTGAGGCTCTGGTTGGCGGCGGGGGTGGCCGCGCTTCTGCTGGGTAGCCTTTGCTTTGAGCTGGCGATCAAGCTCCTCGGCCCTGCTCTGAGATTCCTGCATCCACTGGCGTGTCAACGCCTCATCTGAGGTGGCTGCCAGGCCCGCCTCAACCCGACCGCGCAAGCGGCGCATCTCATCACGCAATGTTTCAAGCTCGCGCTGCGTTTCAGCGCGAGCTTCATCGGCGGCTCGCCCTTTGATCTCCTCTACTTCCGCGAGACGTCGTTCGAGTTCTGCGCGCTGGCGCTCAAGCTCGCGGCGCACCTCTTCAGCGGTGCCACGCTCATGCCGGGTAGCTTCTCGCTCATTTCTAATCGTCTCCAAAAGGTCTTCGACGTGCTGAGTCTCAGGGTCTATGAAGCTCCTGGCGCGGCTAATAATCGTGTGTCGCAGACCGAGGCGGCTTGCTATAGCGAAGGCGTTGCTGCGCCCCGGCACACCTATCATAAGGCGATAAGTGGGGCTGAGTGTGTTTACATCAAACTCCACAGAGGCATTCTCCACGCCTGGCGTATTGAAGGCGAAGGCCTTTAGCTCCGAGTAGTGGGTTGTGCAGACGGCGAAGGTGCCCATCTCCAGTATGTGGGTGATAATAGAACGGGCAAGGGCCGAGCCTTCCTCGGGGTCTGTGCCTGCTCCTAGCTCATCGAGCAGCACCAGGCTCTCGCGGTCGGCCTGCTTGAGGATGTTGACTATGTTCGACATATGCGAGGAGAAGGTGCTGAGGCTCTGCTCAATGCTCTGCTCATCGCCTATGTCAGCAAAAACCTCTCTGAAGATCACGGCACGTGAGCCTCTGTCGGCGGGGATGTGCAGGCCCGCTTGCGCCATCAGCGTGAGCAAACCTACCGTTTTGAGGGCCACAGTCTTGCCGCCGGTGTTGGGGCCTGTGATCACCAGGATGCGGAACTTATCGCCAAGCTCTACGGTGATAGGCACAACGTTGCCCGAAAGTAGCGGGTGACGGGCATTGCGGAAAAGTAAACCTCGCGGGGCGTGGGGAGCGGACTGCTGCGCGTCACCAGGCCCTACTGCGGCATCTCTTTGTCGCTCGCGATTGTCGGGAGGTCTATTGCTATTGCCTTTCCCCGCCCCCTGACCGCGAGCCTCTACAAGCTCAGGCTCCATGCCATTGATCGCCAGGCTATAGTGCCCCCTGGCGAGGGCAAAGTCAAGGTCGGCAAGGATTCCAATGTTGGTATTGATGGCTGTAGCATTCGAGCCGATTAGAGCGCCAAGCTCCCGCAGAATACGCTCTACCTCCTGGCTTTCTTCAAGCTGTAGCTGCCGCCATTCGTTGCCGAGGTCTACAGTGGCTAATGGCTCTACAAATAGAGTAGAGCCTGTATTCGATTGGTCGTGCACGATGCCTCGTAGCGCACCCTGAAAATCACGCTTGACAGGCACCACGTAGCGCCCGCCACGCAGGGTGATTATTGGCTCCTGAAGTGCGCGTGAGTAAGCCTCCGACGATATGATCTGTTGCAGACGCGACATGAGGCGGCTGTGAGCAACGCGCACATTCACCCTGATCTTGCCGAGGGCGGGCGACGCCGAGTCGAGCACCATGCCGTCATCGTTGATCGAACGCTCGATCTCGGCCTCTACTTTGGGCAGCGGCGTAATGCCGTCGGCTATAAAGGCAAGCGTTTTGAGATCACCCTTCTGCTCGTCAGTGCGGATGATGAGGCTTCGTAGGTTGCGCCCGGCCCGCAGGGTATCTAGCACTGATAGTATATCTGAAGGGTCGAGCACCGAGCCAAGCTCGGCCCGGCGAACAAGCTCGCGCACATCATGTGCGCCCCCGATGGTCACGTCAGGGCGCAGCGATAGGAGGCGTACTGCCTCTGTAGTGACGCGCTGGCCGCGGCGCGCCTGGGCTATGTCGCTCGATGGCTCTAAACCCAGCGCCAAAGTGCGCCCCGCGCTAAAGGAAGTATACTGGGCGAGGCGCTCGCGCACCTTTGGGAACTCAAGAGTATTGAGGGTTTTTTCGTTCAAGCTGCTTTTATATGACCTTTCAGTGGTGGACGACGGACATTACCAACCTGTGGCTGGCTCCGAGCCCTTTAATTATACTGATATGCATCTCAAAGTTATTGACATGTCATGCGTCGTCGTGCGTCGTCGCTCGTCTCTACGCCGTCGCCAGCCCACCTAAGCCACATGAGGAGTATTGGCATCACCAGGAGCCGGGGTCTCGACGGCAGCCTGCTCAACTGCGGCTTGTTCTGTTTCGGAGGCCTCAAACTTAGCTATCAGACCCGCCTGATCGTGGGCTATGGTCGCGAGGCGCTCATTGGGCACCTGCTCTGCGGGCGCAGCCGAAGGTGTTACTGTACTCGCAGCCGGAACAACCTGCACCAGCTTTGCGCCTCGACTCCCTAAGACACGCCTCAGCGAGGTGTAAGCGGTTGTGCGTGGCCGGGGCATCAGCAAATCGGTTTGACTCCTGGCATCTGTGTACAACGCAAGCACAAAAACATAAAGCACACCCGCTATTGGCACCGCCAGCAACGCCCCACCCAGGCCGCCTAGCTCAACACCTGCAAGCAGAGCCAGCAACACCGCAAGCGGGTGCAGACCCACAGCATGGCCGCTCACTCGGGGTACGATTACGTTGGCTTCCACCTGTTGCAGCACAATGAAGTAAATTAGCACCCAAACGACGAGCGGCATCGGCTGGAATAAGGAGATCACCACCGCCACAACCATCCCCAGCACAGGCCCAACCAGAGGTATAAACTCGAACAAGAACGCAAGCAGTCCGATCACAAGAGGATAGCGAACCCCAAGCAGGGCGGAGCCGAGGCCCGCCGCCACGCCCATAGTGAGCGCCACTATGAACTGCCCGCGAACATAGCCACCCAACACCTGATTGAGGGTAGCCTCAACGAAGAACCATCGCTCACGGTATCCTGCGGGCAACAGGCGCACCGCTCGGTTGTGCATCCCACGCCCATCCAGCAGCAGATAGAAACTGATAGCCAGCACAAGAAAGAGGTCGGTGACAAATGCCACCAGGCCCGCCACAACCGCCAGGGTGCCGCCGAGTAACGTGCTGCCGGCGTTCGATAGAGAATCGAGCAGCCGATTACGCAGACTTGTTACGTCAATAGGTATCCCATGCTGCTGGAAAAAGGTAGTAAGGCCAGCAGGCGCCCCTGCCTTGGAGTCGATGAGGGCAGGCAATGTCGTGGTTAACGACTGTAATTGGGCTGTGAGTGGCCCCAGGAGCAATACTGCGCCTATCGAGAGTGCGCCGAGGATCACCAGATAAACCAGTAAGATAGAGAGGGGACGAGCAAGCCCCCCACGCTCAAGGCGATCAACAAGGGGGCCAAGTAGATAAGCTACCAGAAAGCTGACGAGGAGCAGCACAATGATGTTCAGAAATCGCTCGATGACGTTCCAGGCGATCACCGCCACAACCGTGCCGCTGATAATTGTCAGGAAGAGTTGCAGCCAGGGGTTGAGGCCCAGGCGATCCACCAGTCGCGGTGGTTGCTCAGATGCTCTAGGTGTGCTCATGCTTCCAGCCTCCGGCGGAACTATGAATTAGCAATTGCGGTAAGATGACCTGTAATTCATAATTCCGCGCTAGTGCGCTTCAACCACGCCTCCAGCCGGGGGAGATTCCATGTGGTGAGGATTCTATCGGCGGTGGCCCAGCCTCGGCGGGCTATGTGCACGCCATATTCGATCAGATCATAGTTGTCGTGGTGGTGGGCGTCGGTATCTACGGAGAGGAGGCAACCTGCATCCATCGCCTCTTTCACATAGATATCATCCAGGTCCAGGCGGTCGGGCGCGGAGTTTATTTCAAGGGCGGTGCCGGTCTTGACGGCTTCACGGATAACGGCGCTCACGTCCATTGCGGAAGGCTCCCGCTGGTTAATCAGGCGGCCTGTAGGATGGCCTAATATATCCACGTTAGGATTTCGCAGTGCATTGAGAGCGCGTTGCGTAACTTGCTCCCCCGGCTGGCGCAGCCCGCTGTGGATCGAGGCGACCACGACATCAAGCCAGGCAAGCACCTCGTCGGGGAAGTCGAGGGTGCCGTCAAGCTTTATCTCAAGCTCGGTGCCGTGCAGAATACGGAAATCGCCGCCGATAGCGCGCTGGGCTTCCTCTATCTCCTTGCGTTGGGCGTGCAGCCGCTCCACAGTAAGGCCATTAGCCACTGTGAGGCCCTGGCTGTGGTCAGTGATGGCGATATACTGATAGCCACGGGTTTTGGCGGCACGGGCCATCGCAAGTATGCTCTCCGAGCCATCGCTCCACGTCGAATGGCAGTGCAGGTCTCCCTTTATGTCAGCTATCTCGACAAGAATCGGAAGCTCATCGCGGGCGGCTGCCTCGATCTCTCCCCGGTCTTCGCGCATTTCGGGAGGCATCCATTGTAAGCCCAGAGTGCGGTAAATATCTTCCTCCGTCTGCCAGGGCACAGGCTCGCCGTTGGCGCGATGCAGGCCATATTCGTTTAGCTTGTAGCCCATATGGATAGCCCGATCCCTCAGCTTGATATTGTGCGCTCTAGAGCCGGTGAAGTGTTGCAGTAGCGAGCTATAGTGCTTGGGATCGAGCACATAGAGGTCCACTTGCAAGCCGTTGTGCAGGCGCACCGTTGCCTTGTTTGCGCCTCGCGAGTCTATGCTGCCCACCATAGGCAGGCCAACGAAGCACTCTATCACGGCGTAGGGGTCTGAGGCTGTAGCCAGCAGATCTATGTCGCCAATTGTCGGCTTCCATCTGCGCACCGAGCCTGCCACCTCCAGCTTTTCTATACCTGGGCAGGTCTGGCGCAGCAACCCCATCAGCTGACGAACGATAGGGAGTGCTGTGCCCAGCAAGTCGCGCTTCTCGGCGCTCCGCTTCTCGATAGCCACTATTCCCTGCTTGATGCCCTCTATTGTGCGCTCGCCGATGCCCGGCACTGTTAGCAGCCGCCCATCGTCTATGGCCTTCTGGAGGTCGGCTATACCCTGTATACCGAGCGTCTTGTAGAGGAACATGGCCGTTTTGGGGCCAACGTGCGGTATCTCGGTAACAGCAATAAGCGAAGGCGGTATCTCAGCAACCAGGCGGTCATAAAAGCGAAGATGGCCTGTGGTCATCAGCTCGTTTACTTTGTCGCTGATAGCTTTGCCCACGCCGGGAAGCTCTTCCACGCGACCTTCCCGCCAGAGCTCCTTGAGGTCTTCGGGGAGGTTGGCGAAAGTTATCGAGGCGTTACGATAGGCGCGAGCCTTGAAGGGCGACTCTCCCTTCAACTCCATCATCGCGGCTATTTCATTGAAGATGTGAGCAAAAGTAGAGTTGTTGAAAGCAGCAGCTTCAGGAGACATTTCCGGCATCTAACACCCGCTTCGCCGAATTATGAATTGTGAATTAGTAATTGCGGTAATTCACAATTCATGGATTCATAATTCCGCCGCAGGCGGGAAGTGATTCATCCTTCTTCGTCGCTCAATCCTGGTCCAAGTCCGCGCTCGCGAGCGTACTGAGCAGCAGCATCTCGGCCTGAGAGACCCAGTTTGCGATAGATTTCGGAGAGGTATGTACGGACCATAGTTTCAGGCACACCTGTCTGCTGGCCTATCTGGTCATTGGTGAGGCCTGTAGCCAGCAGTCGCAGGATAGCGCGCTCGTTGGATGTAATAAGCATATCTGTGCTGCTTATCCGCTTTTGTGCGTTATCAGCCGAAGATGACACCAGCGGGTTGGTTATGATCGAGCCAGATATATGCTGGTCATCCCTTTGCAAAAGAGGGGTCTCACCCGACATTACGTCGCGTATCGTCTGCAAAAGCACGTCGCTTCCCGCATCCTTCAGCACGTAGGCACTTGCACCGGCCCGTCGCGCCTCACGCAGATGTTCCTCACCCTTGAACATCGTCAGCATGATTATCGGCAGCCCAGGGTAACTGTCGGTAAGCTTGCGCGTAGCCTCCATGCCATCCATTCCGGGCATATTGATGTCCATCAGCACGATGTCAGGCTTGAGCTTTGTAACTTGCTCTATAGCCTCTTTACCGTTACCGGCTTCGCCCACAGGCTCCATGTCCTCTTCCATCTCGAAAATTGAGATCAATCCTCTCCTGTAAGGGCCATGATCGTCGGCAACCACTATGCGTATAGTGCTCCCCTGCGCTCGTACACCGCCAAAAGGGGATGTGCCTGAGCGAGAGAGCCATATTCCACTCTTCTGATAGGAGGGCATAAAAACTCCTGCCTGGCTGACTGGCTACAGCCTCTTATAATGGCCCTGGCGCCACCCAATAAGACGGCAACCGGTGCTGGAAAAGAGAAGATTCCTAACAATGCACATTACATATGATGCCTGAATGAGGACTTTCTATCCAGTAGAACAAAGCACCGGTTATCTACGGTTAGTTTAACACATATCAGCAAAGAGTGTGGGCATTGCGGGCCGGGGATTGGGGGTCACGCGCTGGGCATCATTCCCGAACCCCGATCCGCTCCACCAGCGCGTGAGCAGCAGTGGCTGGGTCGAGCTTATGCGAAGCCAGATCATCCAGCAGATGATCAAGAGCGCCCTTTTGTTGAAGGCTCGCGATAAGGTGGCGGAGGGTGAGGTCGCGGGCGCGCTCCAGCACCTCGACACGGAGGCGGGCGCGGCGCTTCTCGTCAAGATGCCCATTCTCATTTAGATAAGCCTGGTGCCTGGCTATCGCCTCTGCAACTGCGCTTACGCCTGTGCCTTCAGCCGCTATCGTCTTGATGATTGGCGGCACCCACGCTCCTTGAAGGTAGGGCACGAGGCGCATGGCGCTCTTGAGATGATTTGCAAGCCGGTCGGCCCCTTCACGATCAGCCTTGTTGATAATGAGCAAGTCGGCTATTTCCAGCACACCCGCTTTGATCGCTTGCACGTCGTCGCCCATGCCGGGCACCTCAACGAGCAAAGTTGTGTCAGCGAGCCCTGCTATCGAAACCTCGTCCTGGCCCACACCCACCGTTTCTATGATGACGACATCGCGGCCCAGAGCATCCATCACCCGTGCGACATCAGCAGTAGCCGCCGAGAGACCGCCAAGCTGCCCCCGCGAGGCCATAGAGCGAACAAAGACGCCTGGGTCTTGATAGAAACCAAGCATACGAATGCGGTCGCCGAGGATAGCGCCACCGCTCACTGCTGAGGTGGGGTCCACAGCAACTACGCCTATAGTTTTGCCTTCTGCGCGGTAACATTCAATCAGCTTGTTGACCAGTGTAGATTTGCCCGCGCCGGGGGGGCCCGTTATCCCCAGCAGATGAGCGCGGCCTGTGTGAGGTGTAATAAGCCGGAGGGCTTCTCTGTATCCTGCGCGGCGGTTCTCCACCACTGTCATCAGGCGCGAAGCGGCAGCCCGATCACCCTGGATAAGCCTTTCAACGAGCGCGGCTATCAGCGAAGTAGCAGAAGCCTGCGCGCTAACAGGAGCGGACATTACTGCTCTTCCTCACTCTGAGCATGTCGCGCTGTGACATGCTCTCGCACGAAGCGCACCGCCTCTTCCATCGGGGTGCCAGGGCCGAAGACCGCTGCGATGCCCATCTCCTTGACAGCAGGAATGTCATCATCAGGTATGATACCCCCTGCATAGACAAGAAGATCGCTAAGCCCGCGCTTACGCAGCTCGCCCATGATGCGCGGAAAGAGCGCCATGTGCGCGCCCGACAAAATGGAGAGGCCAATTGCGTCCACATCCTCTTGCAGAGCCGCTTCAGCTATCATCTCCGGCGTCTGGTGCAGACCCGTATAGATAACCTCCATGCCTGCATCACGCAAAGCACGAGCGATAATCTTGGCCCCACGATCATGCCCATCAAGCCCAGGCTTGGCGATAAGCACCCTTATCTTCTGTTGCGCACCCGGAGCTTCTTCCCCGGTCGCTTCGCTCGATGGCGTCTTTGCCACCATAGTCCCCTCCCTATATTCAGTATGTAATCTACTCTTATCAATATTACTCTAAATGGGGTGGAGACGTAAAGAAAGGGAGCGGGAGTGAAACGTGAGCTGTTCACTGACTACTGATCCTCTTGCTCCCCGCTCCTTAGCCTCTGGTCCATCCAGTATAATTGCCTGGTGAGCAGAAAAGTGGTTGTCAGGGAGCAATCAGGATGAGGCTCAGGAGGCAGGTACTGGCTGACGGGGCTTTGGCTCTGGTTACCCTGATCTGGGGTTCTACCTTTGTCCTTGTTAAGGATGCAGTGGAGCAGGTTTCCCCCTTTTTGCTCCTTGCGCTGCGGTTTACGCTGGGCGCGCTTGCCCTGGCTATTATCATAGCGCTACTGGGGCGATGGCGCGGCGTGACGTTGCGCGAGGTTGGCTGGGGCGCGCTCATGGGGGTCGCGCTCGGCACAGGTTACGCGCTGCAAACTGTGGGCTTGCAGTGGACCAGCGCGAGTAACGCAGGGTTCATAACAGGCCTCTATGTTGTCTTCGTGCCGGTGCTCGGTATAATCTTCCTCAAACAGACGCCTGATCGCTGGGGTATCACAGGCATAGCGCTTGCCACTCTTGGCCTGGCCCTGTTGAGCTTGCGCAGTGAGACGGGCTTCTACCTCAACAGCGGCGACCTGCTGATGCTTGGCTGCGCGGCGGCCTTCGCTGTGCAGATAGTGGTGGTAGCGCGAGTAGCCGGCTGGGCCGACCCGTTGCGCATAACCCTGGTGCAGATAGCTGTCGCCGGGCTGCTGAACGCCCTGGCTGCTGCCCTCTTCGAGCGCCCGGTCGCCGCTATAGACCCGCAGCTCTGGGCTTCCGCTGCTTATCTCGGAGTAGCAGCTACAAGCCTGGCTTTCACCATACAGATAGCAGTGCAACGCTTCACCAGCGCGCTACACACGGCTTTAATCTTCACGCTGGAGCCTGTCTTTGCCGCCGTCTTCGGCGTGTGGCTACAGCACGACCGGCTGGGAGTAGCAGCCTGGGCAGGGGCCGCCATGATCCTGGCCGGAATGATTCTAGGTCAGGGATCAGAGATTGGGTTAGCCCCTAAACCCTGATCCCTGACCCCTGCGCTGGGCACCTGGGAAGGGGCTATATTTAGCTGCTTGTAGAGATCGAGGGTAGAACGTGCGGCTACGTCCCAGGTGAAGAGGGCAGAGCGGGCCAGACCGCGCTCTCGCAATTCTTGCCGCAAGCGGGGTTCAACGTGAATGCTGTACAGCGCCTGGGCTATCTCCTCTACCGATAGCGGGTCCACGAGCAGCGCGGCATTACCCGCCACCTCTACCAGCGATGAGCAGCGCGAAGTGACCACAGGTGTGCCACATGCCATAGCCTCGATAACGGGCAGCCCGAAGCCCTCATATATGGAAGGGAAAGCCATCGACTCTGCAAGTGAATAGATAACCGGCAAATCTTCAGCAGGCACATAGCCTGTGAGGATTACGTCGCGGGAGAGTCCGAGCCGTTCTATCTCGCCAAGAATAGGCTCTACATGCCAGCCATTCTGGCCCACTATCACCAGCTTATGCGGCAGTTTAGCCTTTTTGAGCGCGGCGAATGCCTGTATCAACCTGCCGATATTCTTTCGCGGCTCGATGGTGCCTACATACAGGATAAAAGGATCGTCCAACCCATATCGGGCGCGTACAACCTCCCTGCGCGCAATGTCATTTACAGGAGAGAAGTGCGGGGCGGCAGCGCCCATGATCACCCGCACTTTCTCCTTCGGCACGCCCAGATAACGAACTATATCGTCACGCGCGCTATTCGATACCGTGATAATCGCGTCCGCATTGCGGGCCACTCTCGGTATGAGGGTGCGGTCGAGCAGACGCTTCTTCAGGGTGTGGAAACGCGGAGTGATAAAGACTGTCATATCGTAAATAGTGACAACCGAACGCCGGTCGCAAACCACAGGAGCCAGATAGTTGGTGAAATGGCAGATGTCGGGGCATGCCTGCCTTAAAGCCATGGGCAGCGCGGTTTGCATCCAGAGCGCACGCACCGGGAAGAAGTTCCGGCTGTGTATCCGCTCGGTGCCCAGCTGCCTGTGTGTAGCGCGTATATCGCGGTTCGAGAAAAGAACATATTCGTTTTCCGGCGCTAACTGCATAATCCCCGCCAGTAAATTGGCGGTGTAGTGGCCCACGCCTGATTTGCACCCCTGAAGCGCGGAAGCCTCGTATCCTATCAACATTATTTTGTCGCCTCCAGACGCGGAGTAATTTGGGCCACACGGGAGGGTTGCGGCATGAGTTTCGGCCAGCAGACGCCGAGGCCCAATGTGAGCCAGAAAGTAACGTACATAGGGGTCGAAAAGAGAAAGTAATCCACGAATCCATGGGAGAAAAAGGCCAGCATCCCTGCTGTAGCGCCCAGCCCCGCTATCCAGGCCACGCTCACGGGCAGGCGCAGGAGATTGCGTACGCCGCGCCATAACGCCACACACGCCAACCAGAGAAAGGCCAGCCCACCGAGAAGCCCCAGGTTGGTGAACATCTCGATGTAGGTATTATTCGTGTAAATATTCTTGTTCCAGTCAGATACGCCCGCGTATTTGCCATAGAGATTGCGAAAGCCGTCGGGTCCAACCCCCGTGATAGGATGTGCGCGGAACATAGAGAGCGCCACCTTCCAGAGTTGCAGACGTGATATCGTAGAGGTATCGGCAATCGCCTGCACAGAGGTAGAGGCGGGCATCAAAGGAACGTTGGCAGCGTTGTCACGGCCTGCCACAGGTGCCCCGACTCGATAGCGCACGAGTGGAGCAATGCCGGGGCTCTTCAAGGTGAACCATGTAAGGTCCTCCTGAACTAGGTCCCACTGCAAATAGTAGTCACCAGGTTTAGAAGGAGCTTGCACAACGGCGTTGGTGGTGACACTCTCTCCCGGCAAAACATCGTGCGGCAGCAGAGTGCGTGCTCCGTCAAGCACCGCATAGCTGCTTTTGTCGAGGTTTAGCCAGTGGTAGCCAACATGTACGCTGAGAGGGCCTTGTGCCCGCCAGATAATTTCACTCTTGTTCTGCACTGTGACCGGCGCGGTCAACACGTCGCCCGCCGCGAGCGCTGGCAGTAGGGGCGCTGTGATATTAGCCTGGAACCAGTTGCGGTCGTCCTCGGTGGTGAGGCGCAGCCGGAAGATGGGCTGCGTGAGATATATGTAGAGCACAGCCGCGAGCATCACGCATAGAGCGACGCCAAGGGGCCACAGCAAGTTGCTGCTCACCACGCCCTCTCGCCGCGAACTGCGCTGCAACACCCCCGCCATACCAAAGGTAGCCAGAGTAACTACAATGCCTACCAGCGAAGCGCGGCTAAATGTAAGCAGCACGGCCACGATCAGCAGCCCGACCAGCAAGTAAAGTAGCGCCTGTGCCACTCTCCTGGCACGGGAGAAGCGGCCCACGCCGAAGAGATTGTCGAGCAGACTGGGCGATGAAAAGAGGACAACAAGCGACAGCAGGAGAGGCAGCGCCATCTCGAAGTACATCGCGGCTCCGTTGGCGTATTCAAAGGTGCCGCTAAGCCGCAACATGCCCCCCACCGTCGTGGGCTGAGGTTTAAAGCTTGAAAGCAAAGGCTCTATGTCCAACGGCGCAAACTCGAGCAAGCCCATGACGGCTGATATGCCCGCCGCGGCGACAAATGCCCCAAGAGCAGTAAAAACACGCCTCTTGCTGCGCAAACACTCCCACGCGACGGCGAAGACCACAGCACCTATGAGCAACCGGTAGATGTAGTGCCCGCCCATCGCCTGGTACTCACCAAAAAGGGTGGAGATCACAGACGCGCTCACGAGAGCCAGGATAGGGAGCAATAGCGGCATACGCATGAGGCGAGCACGAGCGGCTGGATCAAGCATGAGCTTGAGCGTCCAGAGAGCCGAAAGGAAGAGCAAAGCGACTTCCAGGTTGGTGAGGGTTATCCATGAAAGGCGCAAAAGAGGAGGATAAGCCGCCTCAAAAGGGGTCATCAGGATAACCAGCAGGAGCGCGCTGTAGAGCCATCTGTTCAATATAACTGCCAGACGTGAGTCCGATCGCTCTATCTCAGCGTCCCCCGAACGAACAGAAATATTGAGTACACCTGCTATGACGTTACTTGGCCGTGTGATGCTGCTCATAGAGAAGCCTCTGAAACCACTCCCTGAGCAGGCAGGGGAGGAGGCAGGCAGCGCACGACAGCCGGTATGCAAAACGCAAGTAGTGTGACCTCGCTAAAGAATGTGGCGTAAGCAGCCCCGCTCACTCCTGCCAGAGGTATAAGGAGGATATTGGCGGCAATATTCACAATGAGTGAAGCCAACGTGAAGCCTGCATAAAGCTGCGGCCTATCGAGGGCGATCAGCGCATGGGTCAATCCATAATTGAGGTACATAGGCACGCAGCAAAGAGCCAGAACACGCAGCAAAGGCACGGCGGCTGCATACTGCCCGCCATACAGGAGAGTTAGAGCGGGCCCCGCCGCGACTGCGAGCAAAAGGGTCGCGCCTGCCCCCAGCAAAAACAACAGGAATAGTGTACGCCTGAGCAGATCGCGCAACGTCCCCGACCTGATAGCTGATGCGCTCCCGCCGGATTCAGCCGCCTGAGTTAGCAAAGGAAAGGCAGCCGCGAGCACCACACCCGGTATTATCAAACCAGGCTCGAAAAGCTTGTATGCTACGTTGTATACACCTAACGCTTCTCTCCCAAGAAAAGGCGGTATCAGGAGATTGTCAACACGGAAGGAGACGATACTGAAGACGATGCCGATGCCGATAGCCGTAGGCTGGGCAGCCGAACGCCGCCATGCTGCCCAATCGGGCAGCCAGATCGGGCGCACACAGTGGGCCAATCGCCTGTACAAAAAGGTCATACCGAGGAGCAGTGCCAGGTTACTCGCCAGCGCCAAACCCCACACACCCGCGCCCAGGTAAAGCAGCCCCACCCCCAACACCAGGTTAGCAGTTCTGGCTACCAGGCTGGCAATCGCCTCATTTCTGAGGAGGCGCAGCGCCCTGAAGCAATAAGATAGGTAATCCAGGCCCGTCATCAACACCATAGAGAGGCCCAACAGCAGGAGAGGCCACTTGCTCCTTACAGGCTCGATAAATACCAGTAGAGCGATTAACAGCATTGCCATAGTGCCAAGCGCGCTCTTTATGACCAGCCCGCCTCCGATGAGCCTGCCGGCCTTTATCTCATCGGTAAAATAAGGGAGGCCCTGCGCGCCAGGTACTGCCAGGCGAGCTAACTCACGCTGAACATAGAGCTGTAAGCCGAAGTCGGCTACTTGCGCCAGCATGAGGCCGGCGCTCAGGCCAAAGGTAAAGTCGCCGAAGTCGCCCTGGCTCAAAGTACGTGCG
Organism: Chloroflexota bacterium; assembly: GCA_015478675.1. Next base: position 16,460 of record JADMIH010000064.1, read on the forward strand.
GCAGCCCAGAGCAAGGCGTACTGTAGCAGCCTACCGAGCAGGTCGGCGCCCAGCTTCCACCCGGCGCCGCAGCCTATCATAGAGAGCAGCGGATGCAATTTCACAATGTTTTTTACGCGCAAGGTTACAAAAGGAAAGCTCTTCGCCGTAGCAGAGCCTGAGTGATCTTTTTACATCTGAAAGTTGTATAGTAGAATACAGCTACAGGGACGGTGTGCTATGAGAGTGCTCAAGTTGCATAGAGGTAACGACCCCACAAAGCCCATGCGCTCGCCGGAGCGCGAGCTTGACAGGGAGCTTGCTGTGGGTATCGCTGAAGGCGACCGTGAGGCGCTCTCCCGTTTGCTTACCAGACACCTGCAACCCCTCTACACCTACCTGGAGCGCAGACTGGGGCCTGAGCACGACGAACTCATAAGTCAATCAGTTATGTCAACTTTCGAGGAGGCCCTTAGTAAACTGCAACCTTACGCGCGCGGCACAGCCTCTCTACCTATGCGCCTGTGGCTTATCAAGCTGGCGAACCGCCACCTCTCACGCTCCAAAAGGGAGATAAAACCGGCAGCCGATGATGCGAAGGAGAACCGTGAAGTAGCAGAGTTGCGCAGAGCCATCCTTGCCATCCCTGCGCGACAGCAAGACGCGCTCTCGCTGGCCCTCTTTGAGGAGATGTCGGCCCGCGAAATCGCGCAAGCGCTGGGGGTAAGGCCAGGCCGTGCGATGCATCTGCTGCGCGCTGGCCTCAAGCGCGCAGCCGTAATAGCCATAGAGAGGCCGCGCTAGCATGGATCTTCTGCGCCGCCTCCGCTACACACCCCTCAGAGCCTCTTCACGAGCCGCAGCTGAGGAAGAAGGGACTTTGCGCTCTCCTACCCTGCTCGGGCCTGACAAAGCGTTGGCGGACGCGCTGGACCAGCTACGGGCCGGGGTGCCACTCAACTGGTCGCAGGTAGAGGACGACCCTGAGCTAGCAACGCTCGACTACCTGCAAAGGGCGGTGCAGATGAGCCGGGAAGAGGCAACAGGAAACGTACCCGCGAAATTGCGCCAAAGCCTTGTCGAAACTCTCTCAGCGCGCATGCCCGCCCCAAAAGAGAAAGCTGTTGCACCAGCGCCGAAACCCCTGGCAGGCTTCTCAGAGAGTGTGCACGTACTTACTCAGGCCGAGGAAGATATACCACCTCTCGTGTCAGACCTGCCCAGGAAGATGGCTATTGCACTAGGAGCGGCGGTCGTATTCTTCGTCGCCTACCTGGCTATCAGCAGCTATATTCAAGCAGAGAGTAAACTCAAGTTTAGATGGATAGAAGTGCGGCAAGATAGCAAGCTAATTTCGCGGCGGGACCAATCTTCGGGCACAGCAGTCGCCAATTGCCCGGCTCCCGCGCCCGGCTCAGACGCAACAGCCAACTTCGTGCCGAGGGCCGGGCTAAAGGATGCCCAAAGCGCCGTCAGCTTTCCCCTGGTACAACTCCCACTCGCCCTGACTACCCCTTCTGCCTACACTTTACAGTTCATAGACATCGCGGTAGCTTTCTGCGGTGTAGCGCAACCTCAGACAGGAAACAGGGGAGCGATAGTGTTGATGGATTATCAAGCCAGCCACCAGATAGCCGGAGCCACACCCCTACCCGGCACAGGCAGGTCGAGTGGCAATGCGAACGAAGTGACACAACTCGCTATCTTTCAGCAGGAGAGTCTGCCTGCCGCCATAGACGTGAGTAATGGCACATGGGAGGAGGTACGAGTAGGTGATATACACGGGATCTACAGAGAAGGAGGCGCGTATAGCGACCCCGCGGGCAACGTCTCTTTGGGCAATGTCAGCGTCATGGTGGTAGAGCGGGGCAACGTCGTGCTGACATTCGTGGGCAACAACGAGCGGGGCATAACAAGGGATATGCTGATAAGCCTGCTCAGTAACATCACTATAGAGCAGGGAACAACTGACGGGCCCACGCCATCTGCCACCTACACGCAGCTAAACTCTACAGCGGCGACAGTGACGACGCCTGGGAAGAGCTCAGGGGGGCAGGGTAGTGATTATGCGCCGCAGAGACGCGCAGGCACAGAGAAAACAAGAACGATCTCTGCGCCCTCTGCCCATAAAGGGAACCCTGCGTCTCGGCGGTAACTTTCTATGCGCTTCGTTACCCCAACTCCTCTCCTCCAAAAATGAGAAGGGTAGTAGTATAGAGGGGTGCTAAATCACTCGTATTTTCATTCGTAATGGTGGCCCATAGGGTCATGGCTTACTCTGAACATTTACACTTTGCTGTAACTGTTCAGGATAGGGGTGGAGCAATCTCCTTGGGGTATCTGTGAGGGTG
>JADMIH010000065.1 GCA_015478675.1 Chloroflexota bacterium
GGGAGAGGGGGCATGGGGTGAGGGTGCGTGAGGGTACGCCTCCACAGCTTCTCCTTGCAGATTGCTATACCTCAACTCTGAACAGTTACCTTTCTAACGGAAGTTTGCACGCGTAAAAGGGCGGTGTTATAGTAAGAGCCTGTACGAGCTCCATATTTCCTGCTGAGGGTTAGACAATGCAGACCGATTCCCATGTAAAGAATAGCGCCGACTCGCACCGCGACTTGCTTCGCTACCGCGACGATTTCCCCATAGTTCAGAATAAAACCTTCCTCAACACCTGCTCGCTCGGTGCGCTTTCCACGCGCTCCATCGCCAACATGCAGGAGTTTATGCAGTTGTGGGCTGAGATGGGCGCTTCAGCCTGGTACGAGCTATGGGTAGGGAAGTGCGCGGAGTTGCGAGCGGCCTACGGCCGAGTGATAGGCGCGGGGCCCGCACAAATCGCCCTTACGCCGTCAATATCTGTCGCGGCCACAGGCGTAGCCAGTGCAGTGGATTTCAGCAAGCGCAAGAAGGTGGTTATCGCGGACCTCGATTTCCCAACGCTGGGCCACCAGTTTCTCGCCAGGCAGCGGCAAGGGATTGAAGTCGAGATAGTGCGCAGCCCAGACCGCGTAACTATGCCGATAGAGCTATTCGATAAGGTGATAGATGAAAACACCGCACTGGTAGCTACCTCTCACGTTTACTTTACCAGCGGCGCGATACAGGACATCTCCTCTCTGGCGCGTATAGCGCACGAGCGCGGCGCACTGATAATGGTGGACGCCTATCAGGGTACGGGACATCTACCTACTGACGTAAAAGAAATGGGCGTGGATTTCTACACATCGGGCAGCTTGAAGTGGCTGCTTGGGGGCCCCGGCATCACTTTTCTCTATGTGGGGGCGCGGGTGGCGCAGATGGAACCGACAATCGCAGGTTGGTTCGGGATGAACAACCAGTTTAGCTTCGACATCTCCTCTCTGGAATGGCGGCAAGAGGCGGCGCGCTATGAAATGGGTACACCCAGCATGGCCGCCGTCTACGCCGCGCTTGGTGGCATCTCATACATTGAAGAGATAGGGGTGAACCGCATCAGAGAGCGCGACATCGCACTCACTGAAGATCTGATCTCACGTGCACAGGAAGCAGGCCTCAAGCCCCGAGTGGCCCCAACCCCTGAGCAGCGCACCCCTATCGTCCTGCTCAATTTTGACGAGCCTCGCCCTATTGTAGCCGCCCTCGCCGAGAAGCGTATCATAGTGGACTCGCGTCCCGGGGCGGTGCGCGTCTCTCCCTACTTCTACAACAGCATAGAAGAGAACGAAGCGCTGATAGAGGCATTGAAAGAGTGGGTATAGATCAAAGCGACTCGTCAGCCAGGTCCCTAGTCCGCAGATGATCTCATGAGCAGGTTACCTGACGACCTGAACGCGCGATTGAGGGGAAATCTGCCAAAGGGGGTGCTCCCTCTTCTGGAGAACGCCTACCTGCTCGCTACTGAGAGGGGGTGGAGCATCTACCTGGTGGGCGGCTACGTACGCGATCTTCTACTTGGATTACCTGATTACGACCTGGATATGGCAGTGGTGGGCGACGCCGCCGCGCTCGCTGAAGAGGTTGCCCGGCAAGCAAACCTTCCCTTTGAGGTGCATGACCGCTTTGGCACGGCTCGCCTCGACATCTCAGAGCACCTGCATCTCGACATGGTAACTGCTCGCAAAGAGAGCTACGATGCTCCTGGTGCTCTGCCTACTGTAGAGGCAGGCTCTATCTACGATGATCTGGCGCGACGCGACTTCACCATCAATGCAATGGCTATTGCAATCTCCTCGCGCGGGGTAGGTGATCTACTGGACCCTCACGCCGGAGTAGACGATCTGAGGGCGGGCCTGATCAGAGTGCTGCACAGGGGGAGCTTTGTCGATGATCCGACGCGCATCATGCGGGCGGTGCGTTTCGCTGGGCGGCTTGGCTTCAAAATAGAGAAAGCTACCCTCGAACTGAGCCTGCAAGCGGTGCGCGACGGTGCGCTGGCTACTATCTCCACAGACCGAGCGGTTCATGAGCTGCTGCTGATAATGGAGGAGCCAAAGGCGGGCGCGATGCTCGCCATGCTGGAGAAATTAGGGGTGCTCGAAGCCATCTACCCTGGGCTTACATGGCCGTACGCTGCTGATCGTCACATGGGGCCTGACGAATCGGCGAAGATCAATCGTAGCGAGCGCCGCGACACATACCTGGCGATAATCGCGGCTGAGTACGCCTCTGATCCGGGCGAAGCGCAACAAATAGCGAGCGCACTTGGCCTTACCGCGCCTCAGGTGCGCTTGATGAGGGATGCCGCGCAGCTAGCCGCCCTTTGGCCGAGGCTCGGTGAGGAGGAACAAAGGCCATCTGAGCTATACGCTTTGCTGCGAGGGCTGCACATAGATGCTCTCAGAGCTTACGCGAGGATCAGCGCGCTGGAGGCTGATACAGTGGCCTGGGCAAGGCTCAATCACTTTATAAAGAGCTTGCGCCACGCCAAAACCGCGCTCAATGGCGACTACCTGAGAGCGCTAGGAGTGCCGCCAGGCCCGGTTTACAAGGAGGTGCTTGACAGATTGTTGGCAGCGAAGCTGGATGGAGAGTTAACAACACGCGCCGAAGAGGAGAGGTTGGTGCGCGAAGTGCTGCGCAAGGGAGGATTTACGGTGGACATTTAACAAAGTTTTGAGCTTTGGGGCATAGCACTCAAAGAGAGAGTGAAAGCCAGCGCCGCAAAGCTCAAAACTCGCGTTAGTTGCAGATATCAAGCTACTTTTTGGCCGCTTTATTCTCTTTCGAGGCCTGCTGGGTCTGCTGCTTGCGCTTCTTGTCGTTGTTCTTGGGGCTTTTATCGCCCATGGCCGTTCCCCCTTTCAAAAGATTCAGCCGAGATGCCGTAAGATTACTTATAGCATGCTTGCACCGCGCTGTCAACAGTTACGGCCTGGTGTACCCATCCTACCCTCACCCCATGCCCCCTCTCCCACAAGGGGAGAGGGGGCTTTACTCCTGGGGAGTATCGGGGACACCCCTGTAGCCCCTATTCTGAACAGTTACCGGCGGCTTTACGATTTGACTGGCTGGCTTGCTGCCGCGTATAATTTCTTGACTGCATTCAACCCGATCCTTAGCGCAGAAACGAGCATCCCTATTGATGAAAAGGCGTTTCCTTCCTTTGGTGCGCGCCATCGCCGCGCTTTTTCTCCTTACATTTTTGCTGCCGCTGGGAAGCGCGTCGCCCGCAGAGCAGGCTTCGGCTTCACCGATCCCGAACAACTCTTTCTTCGGCATGAACCTCTATATAACAGGGCTTGAGCGAGGCAAGGAAGAGAAGTACCAACTCCTCGATGCCGCGCAAGACCTCGGCGTAAAATGGAGCCGCGAAGAAATATCGTGGGCCAACCTTGAGCCTGACAAGCCGGGCGTCTACAACTGGGCCGCTATAGATCCCTGGATCAACCAGCTGGTGGCGCGGGGCATCAAGATAGTGGGCACTATACAGACGACCCCCTACTGGGCGTCGGGTGTGCCAAAGAGCGCAGCTGATTGGTACTGGTATACTCCCTCTGACCCCAACGACTTCATCAGCTTCGCGGCTGCGGCTGCGGCGCATTATCGAGGCAAAATAGACACCTGGGAGATATGGAATGAGCCTGACGTTGATATAACCTTCAAGTGCAACGGCTGCAACAAGCCCCTGGTGTACGCTCAGATGCTGGGGGGAAGTTACAAGGCGATAAAGCGTATCAACCCTAACGCGACAGTGCTGATAGGCGGGCTTTCCATACACGATTACAATAACGGTGGGATGGCTTTCCTGGATAAGGTGGTGGCAGCCTCTGGCGGCAAGCTCAACTTCGATGTACTATCGATCCACCCCTATATGCCCGACCGGCCACCTGAAAGCACTGACCCCAAAACGGTAGTACAGAACTTCCCTTACAGGCTCGACATGAGCTACAAGTGGCTCCAGGCACATGGAGCGCCGAACAAGGAAATCTGGATCACCGAGGATGGCTATTCAACGTGCGTCTGCGGCACTTTGGGTGTGAGCGAAGATGAACAGGCGCGCCGCCTGGTGAGGCTCAACGTAATTGCTATGGGTGCGCCTAACGTCACGCGCTTTGATTACTTTCAGCTGAAAGACAAGTTCAACGCCGGGCAGACCGACCTCTGGGGCAACATGGCGATCATGCGCAATGACATGAGCCGCAAACCCGCCTACGCCGCATACCGGTACATGACGCGCCAGCTTGAAGGGGCAACATTCCAGAAGCAAGGCCCGCTTATGCGCTCAGTGGCCAATCGCTGGCAGCCTCAATTTGACCGGTACGACTATATATTCGATCGCAACGGCGATACAGTTCGCGTCCTATGGCTCACAAGCGGCCAGGAAAGTGTGAGCGTGCCGGTGTCGCAGGCCAATGTGCAGGTCTCCGATTACATGGGCAACAAGATAGAGGCCACAGCGAGCAATGGGCAGGTTGCAGTTACAATCAGCGAATCACCGATATACATAGTCGAGCCAAGCGCCACAAGCGCAGCCAATCTGGAGGCCGCGGTTGACCCAACGTCGCCCTCAGGCTTCAAACCGTCCACACGTTTCCAGCCTTACTGGCAAAACAAAGGTGGGCTAGCCCTCTTTGGCTATCCGATTACCGGGGAACGCCTGGAGAAAAGCCCCACAGACGGCAAGCAGTATATCGTGCAGTGGTTTGAGCGCGCTCGCTTTGAGTACCACCCTGAATACCAGGGCACAGACGCGGAAGTGCTGCTTGGGCTGCTGGGCAGCCAACTTGCGAAGGGGCGCGCCTTCCCCCTGATCCCTCCGCCGGCGGGCGTAGAGTCGGTCTGCGTCAAAGAGACGGGCCATTGCGTGTGGGGGACGTTTCTCGCACGCTGGCGAGAGCTGGGCGTGCCGATAGTGGGTTTACCATTATCCGACCAGTTTGACGAAGTAAGCACCGATGGCAAGAGCTACACAGTACAATACTTCGAGCGCGCTCGCTTTGAGTACCACCCCGAAAACGGCTCGCCTTTCGATGTGCTGCTGGGTCTGCTGGGCAGGCAGTTGTTCAAGCCGTGACGTGTGGAAAGAGGAGGCGGCCGAAGCCGAAGTTGTGACACTCTAGAAGGAAGCTATGGCTGATAGACGGGCGGTAGTGTGGGACCTGGATGGCGTAATTGTTGACAGCGCGCGGGCGCATAATGCTTCGTGGGCAGCTATGGCCCGACGCTTCGGGGTCGCCTACGATGGGGGGAAAGATTTCAAGGGGATATTCGGCAGGCACAACAACGACATTATCCGCTCGATGTGGGGTGTGAGCGATCAAGCAGGGATTGACAGGATGGCGAGCGCCAAAGAGGAGTTCTTCCGGCAGGAGGCAGCCAACCTCAAGCCACTGCCCGGAGTGCTTCAGTTGATGTCGGAGCTGCGCAGCAGGGGTTGGAAGCAAGCGATAGGCTCATCCGCCCCGCTGCAAAATATCGAGATGCTCCTTGCATCGACGGGCGCTGAACAATATATAGAGGCGGTTTCATCAGGGGAGGATGTCAGCGTGGGCAAGCCTGATCCCCAGGTCTTCGTGATCGCCTTCGAGCGGCTGGGCATTGAGCCACAGAATGGAGTGGTTATCGAGGATGCGCCGACCGGGGTGCAAGCGGCGCGCAGAGCCGGCGCGGCGTGCCTTGCGGTTACAACCACGCAGACGGCGCAGACACTTCTGGGAGCGGGCGCTGACCAGGTAGTGAGCAGCCTGGCTGAAGTAACCGCCCACGACCTTGAGAGACTTGTCGCTCAGAACGCCAAAGGTGGCTAGAGGCTGGCAATTAACCAGGGCCAACCATGATGTTTAAGACCGGCCGTACTGGGCGAAGCAGGTCAACCTACCGCCCCAACTATAGCTCAGATTGTCAGAGTTCAGAGTTGGGGTGTAGAAATCTTGAAGGAGTAGCGCTCACCTACCTTCACCCCATGCCCCTCTCCGATGAAGGGAGAGGGGGCTTTGTTGCTGGGGAGTATATCTCCGATGAAGGGAGAGGAGGGCTAAGGGGGCTAGCTCACTCTCCCTCCACCCTATATCTGAACAGTTACCTCAGATTTGTATCCCACCCTGGCAACAAAGATCATCCGCTCGCTGCCATCCTCGTAGTCACTAAGGTCATAGCTGCCGTAAAGCTTCTCAAGCCTGTATCCGGCGAGGCGGAGCAGCAATTCCATCTCATAGCGGCCTGTCCAGCGAAAGGTCAGCTGCTGTGTGAGGCGCGTCAATATGCCATCTAAGTTCTCGCGGTCATACATGATAGTCACGGTGTGCGTCTGGGTGGAATAATCAGCTACCGCGCTTATCAGCTTATGCAAGGTAGCATCGCCATCAGGGTAGCTTGCCTGGTGTATCACTTCGCCCGCGCCCGGCGGCAGCAGATGGGGTGTTGGCGGAGTCAGGTCGAGTACGAGGAGGCCATGCTGCACAAGCAGAGGGGCGACGGCGCGCAGGGCGGCAAGCTGATCCTCAGTTGAGGGTAGATAGGCGAAGGTGTTGAGCGCACAGTATGCGAGGTTATAGGGGCCGGGCGGTGCGTTGCGCAAGTCGCGCATATCAGCGAGAAGAGTCGTCAGGCGCTTATCAAGCGTCCTGGATCGAGCGTGTTCTCTGCAAATTCGGAGCATAGCAGGAGAGAGGTCAACGCCAACCACGCTAAAACCTGCTTCGACGAGCGCGAGAGCTACGCGGCCCGTGCCGCAACCAAGCTCAAGCAGAGGCAATTGCTTGCCAGGGTCAAGGAGAGAGGCATACTCGATGTAGAAGTCGAGGTCGTCAGTGAAGCGCCCGTATTCCAGGTCGTAATAGTGTGCCAGCTGCGCGTCGCGCGATCTGTTCATCGTGTATTCCTTGCGTGTTAGTGTGTTAGCTGCCGGTGTTGCCGAGCAGGTCATCCTTTTGGATAATGTCCCACACAAAATCTGCAAGGCGCTGGTACCCTGCGGTACTTGGATGGAACTGGTCTGAAGATAGATACTCAGGGTGAAGCAATATCTCTTCACTTGTCGGAAATATGTCCACGAACTTCACCCGGTCGCCGTAGGAGGCAGCAGCTAAGCGCATCTCTTTGTTCCATTGCTGCACACCGCCTTTGATGAGGTCACGCTGCGCGTCTGGAAGCTGCCCTTTGAGGAGGAGGCTGATGTCAGGCAGATCAAGGAGAAGCACGGTGGCTTTAGTCTCATTTGTGAGCCTTGTGAGGGCCGTATTCAATTGAGCTACGTAGGTGGCAACGGGCACGCCGCGCCCAACGTCGTTGACGCAATTCCAGAGGGTAATTATGTCAGGCTGCATGGCAATGGCGTCGGGGATCTCCACCGCGTTTGCCTCTTGTAGAGTTATACCGCTCCGGCCCAGACGAACAAAATTCGTGCGGGGAGGCATCTTCTTGTAGAGAAGATTGACCCAACTTTCCGCGGCGGGGTCGCTTGCGCCCACACCCACAACGTCTGATGCGCCAATGGCGGCATAAGTGATGGCAGGCGGTGCGGTCGCAGTGGCTATGGGACCCGAGACGGCAACACCGGTGGAAAGAGGCGCTGGATGCCGCACCGCCCAGACCCATGCGATTACCACCAAAAAGATAACTCCAACCACCCCCGCGACGAGCAGGGGAGATACGGGAGATTGAAAGGATTGGCGCAATGCTTGCTCGATCCTAGCAGGGGCTCACTACTTACAACGATAAATAGCAGGCCGCTTCATTGACAATGGTCAGCTATGTGCCGGGACTTGGAGAAAGGAGGGCGATTAGAGGGCAATGTGTCACTCCCGCAGAGCGGCGCCTATAACCAGCAGGGCCATGCCACCTGCTGCGGAGATGATGACCAGAGTACCGGGGAGACGGACATTTTGCTCTTGCCCGAAGGCAAGCACAACAAGTACTACAGGCAACGAAAGAAGGAGCAAAGCCCCTAAAACGATCACGACTAAAGAGAGTGTACGACGCGCCGAGCTGCCACCGGATAGATGGTCATGAACCAAGTTGGCCTCCCCGAAAGATTATGTTACTATTATGGCACAGGCACGGACGAGCGTCAACTCACGCGTGAAGTGTAACTGTTCAGATTAGGAGTAGAGGGAAGGAGCCCTCACCCTCACCCACCCTCACCCACCCTCACCCCATGCCCCCTCTCCCATGAAGGGAGAGGGGGCTGGGCTAGCCTCTCCACCCTAAATCTGAACAGTTACCGTGAAGTGCGAAGCGCAAAGGGTGAGGGGTTATGGATGGAAGTTCTTTATCATCGACGCCTTACGCAATATGCAGCAGGCAATAATAACCCTCAACTACCCTTATTCCCATCACGTTTCACCTTTCACGAAGCCATTAAGGGACCTACATGATAGTAAGCCAGGGCGAAGTACGCAGCAAGATCGATCAGGTAAAGGTTGGCTATGAGGGCTACAAACGCCAGTTGAGGAGAGCTGATCTCACTATAGAGCGAAAGGGGCGGCTTGAGGCTGAAATCAAGCTGGCGGCAGATGAAATCGCCACCCTGGAGAAAGTCGCCCAGCTAGGCAGGGTGGAGCAGGATCGAACAAAGATCGAAGAGATAGTGCGTGAGCGACTGGCTACTATGCGTGCAAAGCTCGCCGCCGATCCATTTCTGGCGGCCCTTTCCAGCCAGGAGCGAGACCTCTTCTCAGGAGAGGTCCGCGCGCTCGTGTGGGCATTGCGCGAGGATACCCTGACCCTTTTCACTCAGGAATTGCTGAGAGAAAACGAGCACCATGACCCAGGGCGCACCGACCGCGCCTTGCCTGCGATCCTGATCCACACTCTCGAAGAAGCGCCAGAAATGGATGCGCGTGCCAACGCAGCCTACGACCTGGGCAAGCTGCACATCACCCAGGCCATACCGAGGCTGGCGACAGCCTTCCACGATCATCATGTCGTAGCCGACACAGCCTTTCATGCCCTAACGTTGTTTACGGACGATGAGCTAAAGGAAGCGGGCCTCTCCATATCGCTGATAGAACGCATCAAAGAAGCGCGTGGAGGCTAGCTGCTAGCCCATCCTTTTCAGGTAATCACGGATCATCAGAGCGGCGGTGGCGCCTTCGCCTGCAGCTGATGCGGCTTGCTTGGTGCTGCCTTCGCGAACATCGCCCGCCGCAAAGACCCCCGACAGGCTCGTCTCAAGGTTTTGCGAAGTAACTACGAAGCCTTCGGCATCTCGCTTGACCTCAGCAGGTAGAAAGCTGCTATTAGGCGTGAGACCTATGAAAAGGAATACAGCGGCGGGTGCGGGTTCAAGGAGGCGACTATCGCCGGTGGTGCGGTCACGCACCACTACCCCTTGCAGCTTAGTTTCACCCCGAAACTCCACTACGTCTGTGTTATAAAGCACGTCTATTTTGTGATGCTCGTTCACTTTGTCAACGGCCACCTGAGTTGCTGCTAGGTGATCGCCTCGCACTATTATGGTAACGTGCGAGGCGAAGTTGGTGAGGAAGACCCCTTCCTCAGCAGCGCTGTTGCCGCCGCCGACAACAGCCAACTCCTGCCCTTTATAGAAGGGGCCATCACAGGTGGCGCAGTAGTGGATGCCGGAGCCTATAAGGGCGTCTTCGCCGGGCACGCCAAGCCTCTTGTACTTGGAGCCGGTGGCTACAAGCACCGCTTTAGCATTATACTGGGTTCCGTCTTCAGTACGCACGATGCGATATTCGCCGTCTACCCTGATGCCGGTGACCTCCTGAGCAGAGATCATCTCTACATCGAATCGCTTTCCCTGTTGCACGAGCCTTGCGGCGAACTCATTGCCACTTACGCCTTCAGGAAAGCCGGGGAAGTTATCGAGCCGCTCGGTTATACCTACCTGCCCGCCAAGGCCGGCCTTTTCAATCACCAGCGTAGATAGGCCTTCACGTGCGGTATACAAGGCAGCGGTCAGGCTGGTAGGGCCTCCACCCACCATGATAACATCATAAAAATCGCATTTCGCCCGAGTGGAGATGCCGAGCTTGGCGGCAATGGCAGCATTAGAAGGCTCAACCATCGCCACTCCGTCGCCGAAGAGCAAAGTGGGTACAGAATGCCCACCGTTTTGCACCTTCTCGATATAGGCTAAACCCTCAGCGTCATGCTCTACGTCTACCCACTTGTACTGTACTCGCTGCTCGCCAAGAAACTGCTTGGTTCGTTTGCAATCCGAGCACCAGGTTGTGCCATAAACTGTTAATTTCGGCTCCTGCATAGTAATATTCCTCCTGCTTTTATTATAAACTCCCATGCGCCGAGTAATGTGAAGCAAAGATAGACCATTGCCATTCCTCACGCATCAGGCAGCACGCTTATAAGTCGTAGAGGCCAAAGATCAGAGAAAGAAAAATCTTCAAGGGGTAGCTGTGAGGGCGTGCCGCCACCCGCCCTCACCTACCCTTACGCCCTCACCCCATGCCCCTCTCCCTTGTGGGAGAGGGGGCTTTAATAGCCAGGGGATACCCCTGGAACCCCGTCGAGGGCATAGCCGGGCCCCCAAGCCGCTAATCTGAACATCTACTATAAAGTTGTAAGAGTTCAGAGTTGGGGTATAGCAATCTGCAAGGAGTCGCTGTGGAGGCGTACCCTCACCTACCCTCACCTACCCTCACCTACCCTCACCTACCCTCACCCCCAAACCCCCTCTCCCATGAAGGGAGAGGGGGCTAGCCGCCTCCACCTCAAGTCTGAACATCTACTATAAAGTAGTTCCTTTCTTGCCCGCCCTATACCCCTATGATATAATGCGCACACATGCGCCCAGTTGACCGTCACCCACGCATGAGCTATTATACCAGGCAACGTACGTACAGGAGGCCAGGATGAAGGTTAGCGAAATCATGATTGACAAGCCTCCCGTGGTTACACGCGACGATACCATTTCGCAGGCGGCTCGATTGATTGACGAACTGCACACATCGCTCGTGCCGGTTGTTGATAGTCAGGAGGGCAAGCACGTCGTTGGAGTAATCACGGACAAAGACGTAATGAAATGCACTGCTTCTGGAAACAACCCCCAGGAATGTCAGGTGCAGCAGTTCATGGGGACCAGTTACGAAACGGTGCATGCCGGTGCAGATGTAGAAACAGCCCTTGCGGAGGTGCCGTTAGAAGCCAATGAGCCAATGGGCGACACAGGCTCAGGCGCAGCGGGATCGGGCGGGGGCCTTATGGGGCGCAGACCTATTGTGGTGGTTGATGACCAGCGCCGCGTCGTGGGCCTCGTTACGCGCCCTCACCTCGCTATGGATATTGCGAGGGTGCAGTCAGGCCAGGTAGTGTCGGGACGAGCCGAGTCGATGCAGCTGGTTTGGCGCTGCACCGACTGTGGATATCTCCTCACCAGAGCAGAGCAGCTACCCGATCACTGCCCCGACTGCGGCGCACCCAAAGAGCACTTTGTTCTTGTAACAGAAGACTAGGCAGCCACAGGTAAGTAAAAATAGGAGCTACGAGTTACGAACCTGGTACGCTCATATCTTAGTGAACAGAGAGGGTATTTACGAGCACCTGCCATATTGCCCTACCCTAACCGGTAATTCGTAACATGTAACTTACACAAATGCCAGTATCAAAGTTCAGGTTTATTGATCTGCCTACCTCTGCTGAACGACTGGGCGTCAGTCGCAACCGGCTTTTGCAATGGGTTGACGAGGGGCGCATTAAGCCTTTCAGCGGCAAAGGTCAACAGAGCGTTTTTCGCACCTCTGATGTGGAGAGGTTCGTGGAGGAGCTACGCGCCGAGACCTCAGCCGGCGAAAGGCACCGGCAGGAGGTGGGAGAAAGCTCCTCTCCCCAGCAGTCGGCAGCGCCCGGCCAGCAGGAAGCTACACGCACGCGCAGGCGAGATGCTATAAAGCTGATGGGCACGCGCCTGAGCATGGATTCGCGCTGGGCCGAGATGAGCGATAAAGATATTGCCACCTGGCTTGATGCGCTTGAGCCTGTGCAATATGAACGAGTACAAAAAGTGGCAAAGATCGCCATTGAGCGGCTTGAGCGAGTGCTCGAAATGATGCTAACATTTGAAGAACGCTCCAAAAGCGAAGAGAACAAGTAAAGACCACCCAGAGTGCTCACTCTTCCACAGGACAACCGCGATTTAGAATCTTTATGCCTCGACATTACACAATTCAGGAAGCCAACGAACTGCTGCCTGAGCTTGCAAAGCTTATCCGGCAGATGCAAGAAGAGGGTAGGCAGCTTGCAATTTTGCAAGGGCGTAACGCCGCACTGAAGCAGAGGATGCGGGGGAACGGTCATCATAATCCGTCCGAAGACGCGCTGGCGCTGCAAGCAGGAACCCAGCTTGAGGAGGGACTGCGAGAAGGGGTTGACAGGCTTGAAGAACTTGAGCTGGAGTTGAAAGACCTACAGCAAGGGCTGGTGGACTTCCCGGCGCTGAGAGATGGGCGCACTGTATTTTTGTGCTGGCAGTTAGGCGAGGCTGAAGTGGAGTTCTGGCACGAAACCACCACGGGCTTTTCGAGCCGCCAGCCTCTCGACGACAAGCTCAGGTAGGCGAAGCTGCGGTTAGAGTGGGACGACAGTCCCACCACGACGCCCACTTTACCACAGCATACGCATTTCTGCGGACTTTTAGCTATGAGTTTTGGGTTATATAACTTCTAGTGATGCAACTGAAGACTCGTCACATGACGTCCAAGCTTCGCGTTCGGGCAGCGCCGGACCGAAGGACAAGCTCTGTGTAGAGTAGGTAGAGATATTACCGTAGGTAGGTCGCTCGGAGGTGAAGATGGACAACGCAATCGCAAAAAAGGCGCTAAGGATGTTCAGCTATGGGCTGTACATCGTCACGAGCGCAGCGGAGAGGGACGTGGGCGCATTTACAGCCAACTGGGTTGGGCAGGTAGCATTCGAGCCGCGCATGGTAGCTGTTTCGGTGGAGAACGACGCTCATGCTCTTGATGTGATACGCAAAGGCGGGGTTTTCGCAGTCAATATCCTGGAGCAAGACCAACGCGAGCTTGCGGGCCAGTTTGGGCGGGCAACAGCAAAAGTGGGTAATAAGCTTGAGGGGTACACGTACAGCGCAGGTAGCACCGGCTCACCGATTCTCTCCGAAACAGTTGGCTCGGTCGAATGCCGTGTCGTACTGGAGAATCCCGTCGGAGATCACGTTCTTTTCGTCGGTGAGGTGGTTGACGCTCACCTGAACCGTGAAGGCGAGCCGCTGACGATGCGCAACGCGGGTTTCAGATACAGCGGGTAAAGCCGCGTCCTGCTGGGGATTGCATCATTAGCTCCCTCTTTGCCGTAGAACTTCGTACAGAACCACCGAGCCTGCAACCGCAGCGTTCAGCGACTCGACTTTGCCTTTCATGGGGATTTCGATAGCGCCGTCGCAGCGTTCCCGCACTAACCTGCCAACGCCCCGCCCTTCCGAACCGACTACCAGCCCGACAGGGCCGCTCAGGTCTGTGGCTGTGTAGAGGCTCGCGCCCGGCTCTCTTTGTAGCGCGTAGACCCATAATCCCGCTTGCTGGAGTTCTTCGATAGCCCGCGGGAGGTTGTTGGCGAGGCAAATATGCAAGTGTTCGACCGCCCCCGCCGAGGCATTTACCACAGAGGGAGTAACTTCCACCTGGCGGCGGTCGAGCATCACCACAGCCGTAACGCCGACAGCCTCGGAAGTGCGGAGGAGAGCGCCGAAGTTCTGCGGGTCTTGAAGCGAGTCGAGGATAAGAACTAACGCAGCGTTTGCCGACGCACGGCAGGTGGCTTTCACATCTGACATAGAGGTGTATTCAAAAGGGGTGACTTGTGCAGCCACTCCCTGGTGGTGGTGGCCCACGCGTGTGAGTGCATCAAGGCGTGCAGGAGGTATCTTCTCAACCGGAACGCCCACCTCACCTGCGATTGCCTCTATTAAGGCCAGCCCGTGCTCACCTGCCCCTTTCCTGCCGGTTGCACTGGTCAGCACGCGCAAAACTTTGCGGCGGCCCGCACGGAGCGCCTCCTCGACGCTGTGTCTGCCATAAAGCCACTCTGTCACCTGCTACCTCGCTGTCTCAGTATATGCAAAAAGGCGACTAGCGCCGCCCTTATTGACCCATTACGAAGGATTGTATAGCGTTCTACTCGGAAGGAGCCGATACCTTCGGCGTTTCTTTGAAGGTGGAGGTTTGGGCGCTGGCGCTTTCGGCTTTGGGGGAACTTTCTACATTGCCGGATGTTGAGGAGCTTTCTTTGCTGTCGCTCTCGGGCTTCGTGGAGGCTTCCTTGCCGTCGTCTTTAGTAACCGCAGCTTCCTTTGGCTTGTTGGCTTGGCGGTTGTCGTTTATATACCAGCCGCTGCCTTTGAAGATCACTCCCACAGGCTGAAAGACGCGCCTGATGGGTCCCTGCCCGCAGAGAAGGCACTCCTCTAACGGTTCGGATGTTATAGGTTGCAGTTTATCAAAACGGTTGCCGCAGTGCTTACACTCGTATTCATATACCGGCATATGCCCCTCATTATGTCAATTGCTCAGGCAGATGTTGTGTAGGTTGTCTTTGTCACTACATGTATAGTATAAGCAATAGAGCCAGGCATAGCAAATGCTCCTGGTGATGTAACTGTTCAGATCTGGGGTGGAGCAATCTTCTTGGGGTAACTGTGCGGGCATACCTACCCTCACCCCCAACCCGCCCTCACCCCCAAACCCCCTCTCCCATGAAGGGAGAGGGGGCTTTAATCACCCTTGTGCACTCAGCAGGGGTAAAGCCTCCTCTCCCATGAAGGGAGAGGGGGTTTTGTTGCTGGTGAGTATCAGGAGATACCCCTGCACCCCTATCAGGGGCATAGCCCTTGCACCCCAACTCTGAACGTTTACGGCCGGAGGGTTACTGTCGCCAGACGGTAGGAGAGTTTTCCCCACCGGAGCCTCAATTTGGCCTCAAGATCAGAGCGTTCGCCCCACTATTTTGCTAACCCACCGCTCCTGGGACAGTTACCATCGAGACTGCGCAACATCAGGGCACCGGTGTCGGTGCTGGCGTGGGGGTTGATGAGCTTCCAGGGCTCGAAGCAGGCGTAGCCTCAGATTGTGGCACTCCCATGTATATAGCGCGTTCGCTCGGCGTGAGGCTGCGGAAGGTGCGAGAGGCGGCCAGCTTCATGAGGGTAGGCACGTCAAAGATATATTGCCACGCTACACCATTGTCCCCGGCGGCCACGATAAAGCGGCCGTCGGGGCTCCAGGCTGCGTAGTTCAGGTTCTTGGCCTGTGTAGCGAGGGTGAGAAAGAGCTGGCCGCTCCTGACATCCCACACCTTGGCTGTGCCCCCCGCGCTCGCTGTGAGGATGTAGGTGCCGTCGGGGCTAAACGCGGCGCTCTCAGTAGGCATGGTATCTTGCAGCGTGAGCACCATCTTCTCCAGGTTTACGTCCCACACCAGCACCTTACCTGTGGAGCTTGCTATCGCTATGTACCGGCTATCCTTGCTCCAGGTGGCCGATCTCACGAAACTCCCCTGGCTGCTCGCGTCGGCGGTATTCTGGAACTGGTGTAGAGTTTTGCCTGTGACGGCGTCCCAAATCTTGATCCAGCCGTCGAGGCTGACGGTAGCGATAAGGCTGCCGTCTGGGTTATACGCCGCGCTGAAAACGGCGGTGTTATGACAGCAGAGCTTGAAGATCTCCTGGCCCGTAGCTGCATCCCATACTCGGGCTGTGGCATCGTCGCTGGCGGTTAAGATCGTGCGCCCGTCGGGGCTATACTCTACGCTGCGGACGATGTCGGTGTGGCCCCTCAGAGTGCGCAGTTCCTGCCAATTGCTGCTATCCCATATCTTCACCGTGCCGTCCTGGCTCGCCGTCGCTATGGTACGACCGTCAGGGCTCCACGCCACGCTGTCCACTCCCCGGCTGTGACCTTTCAGCGTGCTCAGGCTCTGGCCGCTGTTGGCATCCCATATTCTCGTGGTACCATCCTGGCTCGCCGTTGCCACGTATCGCTGGTTGGGGCTGTAGGCGGCGGTCCAGATGGCATCGGTGTGACCGCTCAAGGTGGGTAGCTCACGGTCGCCTGTAGCGTCCCATACCATTGCGGTATAGCGCGTACTACGACCCAGGACATCGGTTGCGGTATTGTTTGTACTGCCACCCAGGATGCCACCCAGGAGAGCATCGATGCTGTTACTGGCGGTGACGATATACCGGCCGTCAGGGCTAAAGGCGATGCTGCTCTGCTGATACTCCTGGTTGAGGAGCCGCACTACCTGCCCGGTCGCAGCGGTCCAGATAGCGGTGCCTGCGCCCCCAGTGGCGGCGATGGACTGTCCATCGGGACTAAAGACGATATCATTCACCTGTCCATTGATTGAAAGCCTGTATATCTGCTGGTAGGTGGAGGCGTCTATGACCGTCGCCTTGCCATCAAACCCGGCGATAGCAATGAACCGCCCATCGGCAGCATACGCGATGCTGTTCAGGGGCACCTTTGGATCGTCTAGCAAGGCGCGAGTTTGCAGTCCGGTTCCACTGTCCCACAGCCCGGCTCGTCCGTCCGTATCCGCGATGGCTATTAGCCGTCCGTCGGGGCTGTACGCTACGCTGCTTAGCGAACCGATACCCACCTTGAAAGCACGTAGTTGCCCTGCTCCCCCCGCGTCCCATATCTGCGCGATTCCACTGCCGGTGCCAGCAGCTATAGAGCGGCCATCGGGACTGTAGGCCAGGCTGGCGACGCTGTTTGCGCCTGTTTGGAGGGTGTACAAAATCTGCGCGCTTGATGCATTCCATATGCGTATAGCGCCACCTGCACCGCCCGTAGCTACAAACTTTCCATCGGGGCTCCATACAGCAGCTGCCACGCTCCCCGATCCGGAGGCAAGGGTGCGCGCCACGCGCCCGCTGCCACTCTCCCATATTTTCGCGGTGCCATCGACGCCGGCGGTGAGGACAAAACGGCCGTCAGGGCTGAACGATGCACGGTTCACTGGGGCTGTGTGGCCTTCCAGCGGGCTTTGCAGTATCTGTATCGGCTGCGGTTGCCCGAGGGCAGTATGTAACGCGCCGACAGCCTGGGAGACGGCAGGCTGCCCAAGTTGCACAGTTGTAGATATAGATTGCATGGCGAGCAGCAGGCTCAACTCCGGGTCTCTTGCGGCTTGCGCCTGGGCATTTGCCGCCAGAGCCTGAGCGCGAGCAACTGTCAATTGTCGTTCTGCGCCTGCCTGAGCTGTTGCGCGGGCGGCTGCTTCTTGCTGGGCGGTGTTGCGCTGATTGTTCGCATCAACCACGGCGGTGGCGCGTGCGTTTGCCTCTGTCTGCGCCTGCCCCTGCTGGACAAAGGCGTAGGCTGCGGCGCTGAGTGCTACCAGCAGCAGCACACCGGCAAAGGCAAGCAGGAGTCTGAGCACCCTTGCCCGCCCAGCTGCCTCGTCCGCTCGACGCTTCTGCTCCTCCAGCGCTTGCCTTTGCTCCGCCTCCTGCTTTGCCGTGCTCCGCGCCAACAACTCATGAGCATTTGGGTCTCGCAGGGTAATATCCTGTCGCCTCTCCAGGGCACGCGCCTCGGCGAGCCTCACGCCCGACAGCAGATATTCAGCCGATTTGCCGTTAGTGAGCCATTCGCCGACGGCCTGCTCAAAGCGCACGCGCTGCTGTAAAGCCTGGCGTTTTTCGGCTACCATGCTTTGCAGTCGGTCCCAATTGCGTATCAGCGTCTCATGGATTATGTCAACCATCTCCACGTTCTTCTCAGCGTGGTCTTCCTTGATTGCCTCCACCGATATGCTTAGCAGGCGCGCGCCCGCAAGCTCATCAACCAACCTGGCGCGCTCAAGGCTGCCCGCGAGCAGCTCGCTTTTCATACGTCTGCGGCGTACGTCGCGGCGAGCCTCATCATCCAGCGATACGTCAACCAGGTCCAGGAAGATAAGCATGATCGTGGTTTGGTCTGCCTGTGTGCGTGGCTGCTTGTCAGGCCCTGAGTAGGCGTAGACCGCCTCAGCGCGCTCCTTTATGGCATCAGTGAGGGTGCCGTAGCGGCTCAAGGTGAGGCTTCCCCCTGCCCATATCTCCTCAAGCGTCACCTGCAAGAGTGGCAAGTATGCTGCGTCGGCTGAGGCGTCGCTGGCCAGCTTATCAATCAGGGCAGGCTCCCACCGTTTGTCGCCTGCCGGGTAGGCCACCTGCAAAGGGCGTTCGATAGCCTCTTTCAGTTCGCCAGCTGTCATCGCTCGCAGGTCTATCCCTTGCCTGGCCACGCTGTACAGGTCACGCAGCTGGAATAGCTCCGGCAGGTAGTCCGACCGCATAGTCGCAATCACATAGAGGCGCGACTGCTCGAAAGGCAGCAGGCCGTCCAGTATGCTGAAGAGCGCTTGGCGCTGCGGGGGGTCGGACTGGCTGAACAGCTCCTCAAACTGGTCTACCACCAGCACACTTATCTGCCCAGGCGGGGTTGCCTCCTGGATAAAGCTGTTGAAGGCCGCGGCGCTGCCGAGTTCTCCAAGCGGGTCGCTGAGCGCATCCTGAGCAGGTAAGCCAAGCTGCGTAAGGGCATCGGCGAGCGCGGCGAGTGGTTGGCGCGATGGGCGGAAGACCGCCCAGTCCACTCGCAGACCGCGCCGGGAATAATAGGCTTGCAGGGCAGGCAGCAAACCGGCCTGGGCAAAAGA
>JADMIH010000066.1 GCA_015478675.1 Chloroflexota bacterium
ACGGATTACCCGTTTATTGGGCGAAGCACGCTTCACGTTTCACGAGTCCATGCCAATACCCACGAATGTTTTCAAGAATATCCTCCGATTGGAGGAGCACAAAGGCTTTATTGATAGCGCCGTATCGGGCGGTATCGAGGCCTTTGTGTCGAGGTGGGCAGAGCAGATCGTGCACTCCGAGCGCGCTGCTGGGCCGATAGCTGAGGCGATCTCAGGCGCATTCGGCGGTTATTCTGCGGCGGATGCCGAGGCGCGCCGCAAAGCGGTGCAACAGGCAACTGAGCTCCTCTCCATGTTCGAGCGGGGCGTGCGCGAGCTCCCTGGCGCTCCTGTGGGTAATGGGCGTGCTCATGCACCTGGCACGCTAGAAGGTTTCGCAGGTTATGATGACGATGACCCACGGGCCAAAGCTCCTGTCTCCTCTTTTAGAAGTGGGATTGCTCCTACTCCGGTTGCCACGGAGCCGCCGCCCGCGGCCGCGAATACAAGAGCCGCCAGGCGCAACGCCAACCTCGACTCGCCTGTAACGGTGTTGAAGGGCGTTCAGGATGCTACAGCGCGGCTGTTGAAGCGGCTGGGGGTCTATAGCGTGCGCGATGCACTTCTCTTTTTTCCGTTCCGATATGACGACTTTTCACAGATGAAGTCTATCGGCGAGCTTGTGCCTGATGTGAACCAGACCATTGTGGGCACCATCTGGGACGTTGAGGTGCGTCAGACGCGCAGTGGCCGCCCGCTCGTTAGCGCAACCGTTGCCGATGATAGCGGCGTCACCAATGTAACATGGTTCAACCAGGAGTATCTTGCGCGGCAATTGCGCCAGGGAGAGCCTGTAGTTATCTCAGGCAAGCCTACGGAGTTCAATGGCCGGCTCTCCTTCAACTCGCCTGAATGGGAGCCGTACGACTCGGAACTGCTGCACACAGGGCGGATCGTGCCCGTCTACCGCTCGACCGAGGGGCTGTACCGGCGCACGCTGCGGCGCATTATGCATGACGCTGTGGAGCGTTTTGCTGGGGAGATGGAGGAGTATCTGCCGGAGAGTATGAAGCGTGATGCTCAGCTTGTTGACCTAGAAACCGCGCTGAGGCAAATACACTTTCCCGCTTCCAAAGAAGATGCGGCTCGAGCTACGAAGCGGCTGGCTTTCGACGAGTTCTTGATGATACAACTGGGTATGCTCCAGCGCAAGCGAGCATGGCAGGAGTCGGAGCAGGCTATAGCTATGCCCGCCGAGCCGGAGCTCCTCTCTAACTTCTTTGCTTCTCTCGCCTTTGAGCTTACCGGAGCGCAAAAGCGGGTTACTAATGAAATCTTGAAGGAGATGGCGGGGAGTGTACCGATGACGCGCCTCCTGCAAGGAGATGTTGGCTCAGGTAAGACAGTTGTAGCGGCTACGGCACTTCTGGTAGCGGTGAGCAATGGGGCGCAGGGGGTCTTGATGGCTCCTACCGAGATCCTGGCCGAGCAACACTACAAGAGCATATCGAAGATGCTGGGGGTTTCCAGAGAGGGGATGCGGGAGATCAGAGTAGAGTTGCTCAAAGGGAGCACTCCACGTAAAGAAAAGACCCGCCTTATTCAAGAGGCTGCGGCGGGGGAAATAGATGTGATAGTGGGCACGCACGCTCTGATACAGGAGGGCGTAGCGTTCAAGAGGTTGGCCCTTATGGTGGTGGATGAGCAGCACCGCTTTGGGGTTGTGCAGCGTGATGCGCTCAGGCAGAAAGGTTTAGATGCAGGGTTGATGCCGCACACACTTGTGATGACGGCCACGCCGATACCGAGGTCTCTGGCCCTCACTATATATGGCGATCTTGAGGTATCGGTTATAGATGAGATGCCGCCGGGCAGACGTCTCATCAAGACGCGCTGGGTGGATGGTATTCGCCGCCAGCAGGCGTACGACTTTATTGAGAAGAAAGTGTCCGAGGGGAGGCAAGCGTTCGTGATCTGCCCTCTGGTGGAGGAGTCGGAGAAGATAGAGGCCAGGGCTGCGGTGGCTGAATACGAGCGGCTGCGGGCAGATATATTTCCTGAGCGCAAGCTGGCGCTGCTGCATGGGCGCATGAAGCCGAAGGAGAAGGACGAGGTGATGGCGCAGTTTCACGGCAAAGAGGCCGACATCCTTGTCTCCACCAGCGTCGTGGAGGTTGGTATAGATGTGCCGAACGCCACTGTGATGCTGGTGGAGGGCGCTGACCGCTTTGGGCTGTCGCAGCTGCACCAGTTCAGGGGGCGGGTGGGGCGTGGCGAGCACCAGTCGTATTGCATACTACTCGCGGACAATGCCCAGGGGGTAGCGTTCGACCGGATGCAAATCATCCAGGAGACGCACGACGGGTTCCAGCTGGCTGAGGAAGACCTAAAGATCCGCGGCCCTGGCGAGTTCTTCGGCACGCGGCAGTCGGGTATGCCCGATCTACGGATGGCGAAGCTCTCCGACATGGCAACCCTCAGCCTGGCACGCGAGCAAGCTAAAGCCCTCTTCTCCCGCGACCCACAGCTCTCCCAGCCAGAGCACGCTCCGCTCAAAGCCGTGCTGGAAGCGTTCTGGAGCAGGGCAGAAACAGATGGGAATCAGTAATGTCGGGCGGATAGGACCTCCTTCTGCGAAGGGGCTGCTGATTCGTGATTCTTACCCATGAGAGTAATCGCGGGCACAGCCCAGGGCCGCCAACTTAAGGCTCCTCCCACTTTTGGGACTCGGCCAATGACTGACAGGCTAAAGGTGTCGCTTTTTGATACTCTCACGGCCTATGGCTTTGATGGTGCTCGCGTGCTGGATTTGTATGCGGGGAGCGGCTCGCTTGGGATTGAAATGCTGTCGCGGGGCGCTGAGTGCGCCGACTTTGTTGAGCAAAACGCCACTGTTTGCCGCACTATAGAGGAGAACCTTAGCAGCACGGGACTTTCCGACAAGGCGCGGGTTCACAAAATGGCGGTGGACCGCTACCTCTCAATGAAGTCGGCTGAGATCGTGGCTAAGGAAGCTGCCATGCCCTCCGCAAGGATAGCGCATGCTGTGCAGCTTTATGATATAATACTCCTCGACCCTCCGTACGCCGATCCACTTATAAATAGTATGTTGGAAAGGGTGGCGACATCGCCGCTCCTGGCAGAGGATGGGATTGTTGTGATCGGGCATGCTAATAGGGTGAAGCTGGCTGATGAGTATGGGGACGGGCGCATCCGCCGGGTGAGGCAGCGAGCGATGGGCGACTCGGCATACTCGATATACGAGGTTAAGTGGCAAGGGAAGGTGAATGAGCAAGGTTGAAGCTGCGCAGCAACCTGCCACTGATCAGGTGGGCCTTGAGCGGATCGGGATCTATCCGGGCACTTTTGACCCGGTAACACTCGGCCACGTAGATATTGCCACGCGTGCTCTACGGCTATGTGATAAGCTTATAATCGCGGTTGGGGATAACCGCAACAAGAACCCGCTTTTCAGCACACAGGAGAGAATAGCGCTCATCCGCCAGTCGCTGGCATCTGCGGACGTGGATGGCAAGGTGGTGGTAGAGGAGTTTCACGGGCTGACTGTCAAGTATGCACAGCAAGTAGGGGCGAGCTTGATTGTGCGCGGGCTGCGTGCGGTAACCGATTTCGAGTGGGAGTTTCAGCTTGCATTGATCAATCGCAGCCAGGACCCGCAAATCGAGAGCGTTTGCCTGATGACCAGTCAGGAATATTCGTTTCTCAGCGCAAGCATGGTGCGTGAGTTAGCGATGCTTGGCGGCAATTTGACGGGGCTTGTCCCTGTCAATGTTGCTGAGGCATTGAAAAGAAAATTGACCGACATGCATGCGAGCCTTTAGATGGGTGGCGGATTTCTGACTATTTAACCGGTAAGACGTCAAGAATGGAAGGGTTTCTTGGGAGTGCAACGGCGACGGCTATCCCATGTTGTGGCTCATGCGTCGCCGATCGCTCGGCGGCGATGTGAGCGTTTATCCTGGGGTAAAGGGGGGTGACAGCCATCAGTACCGGAATGCAGATGGATCTCCAGTATCTTATAGATAGATTGGAGACGATGGTTACGGGGGCCAAGCGTGTGCCTATATCTGGCAAGCTAATGCTGGATGAGCAGGAATTGGCCGACCTGATAGACCAGATGCGTACTGTGCTTCCTGAGGAGGTGCGCGCCGCTCGCAAAGTGCTGCGCGAGCGGGAAAGCACGATCCAGGAGGCTCAACAGCAAGCAGACGATATTCTGAAGACGGCGCACGAGCAAGCTGAAATGCTGCTTGATCAGCAGGGGCTTATGGCTGAAGCTGAAGCGCGTGCCACTCAGTATCTGGAAGACGCGGAGCGCGACGCGCAGGAGCGAGTGAGCGGGGCTGATGAGTATGCCCGCCAGGTACTTACTCAACTGCGTGAGCAGCTAGCCCGCCATCTCAGCACTATAGAGAAGGGGTTGAGCGCTCTGGACCAGCGCGAGTGAACTTTGCGCGAAGCTGCTAACGCGCCGCCACAGGTGTAAGCTCCTTGATCTGCTGGTAGCCAGTAGTCGGTAAGCCATCCCAAAGCCACTCCCCACGCGTGGGAGTGGCTTTTTCTTTGGTCCCGTCCGACCTTCCCACTGCTGGGGAAAGGACGTAAGTGTTCACAGTTGGGGTGCAGGGGCGTCCCTCCCCTCACCCCATGCCCTCTCCCACAAGGGGAGATATACTCCCCAGCAATAAAGCCCCCTCTCCCTTCATGGGAGAGGGGGTTTGGGGGTGAGGGTGCGTGAGGGTACACCCGCACAGATACCCCAAGAAGGTTGCTCCACCCCAACTCCTCTAAAAATGCGAAGGGTAGTAGTATAAAGGGGTGCTAAATCACTCGTATTTTCATTCGTAATGGTGGCCCATAGGGTCATGCCTTACTCTGAACAGTTTACGAAGGGGCTTTGGTTGTGCGTGCTGTGGGGCTGTATGGTATAATCGCCGCTGATATGGTAAGTGAAAAGAGCAACCTGATGGTCCGCACAGGGATAGCTGCGGCTCAAGGGAAGAGGCTGAGGGTGGAGAACCCAGGCATCTCTGTCTTCTTTCCTGCCTACAATGATGCAGGCACGATAGCCTCGATGGTGCTGGCTGCTTTGCACACCTGCGCCCGCCTGACTGACGACTATGAGGTTATCGTAGTGAACGATGGCTCGACCGACTACACCGCGGAGGTACTGTCGGATATTGCCTCTCGCTACGAACGGCTGCGCATCATCACGCACACGCAGAATCGGGGCTATGGCGGGGCGCTTCGCACGGGCTTCAAGTCGGCCTCAAAGGAGCTCATCTTCTACACAGATGGCGATGCACAGTACGATGCGCATGAACTGGCGATGCTCCTTCCGGCTATGCGCCCGGAGGTAGATATAGTGCAAGGCTATAAGATCGCCCGACATGACCCATTGTTCCGTATTGTCATAGGCAAGGTGTATCACTGGATGGTACGCTTCGCCTTCGGATTGCATGTGCGTGATACCGACTGTGACTTCCGGCTCATTCGTAAGTCGGCACTGGACCGCATCGAGTTGAGGTCTACTACAGGCTCGATCACTGTAGAGCTGGTGAAGAAGCTGCAAGCGTCGGGCGCGGTCTTCGCAGAGGTGCCTGTTCGTCACTACCACAGGGCCTACGGGCGATCTCAGTTCTTCAACTTCAAGCGTTTATGGGAGACAGCGAAGCAGCTATCACGGCTGT
The DNA here is from genome assembly GCA_015478675.1 of Chloroflexota bacterium. Next base: position 5,691 of record JADMIH010000066.1, read on the forward strand.
GGATTGACCTTGTGCTTATACCTCGGCTGACGAAGCGCAAGCCGGTCAAGAGTATAAAACCGCCGATGCAAGTTGACATAAGCAACCCATCACTGCTCTACCGGACTGAGGCAGAGGTGCGCGCCATGATCAGCGCGGGGCATGACCCCTCACTTGCTACAGGCCCTCTCAACCCGGGTGACGGTACTTACGATGGAGAGCAGGGTTGAGGGCAGGGTGGGTGTGGCGCGGCAACGCTTCGCGATATAGGGTGGCGCAAGTAGAGCAGCTTCGACCGCCTGCCGACTACGAGGAAGTGTACGCGGGTAAGAGGGTGATGGTGACGGGGGGGCTGGGCTTTATCGGCTCGAATCTGGCGCGGCGGCTCGTGGCGCTGGATGCCGACGTGCTGCTGGTGGATTCCCTTATTCCGGCGTACGGCGGCAACAGGCGCAATATAGCAGGGGTCGAGGAGCAATTGCGCGTCAATATTGCCGACATACGCACGCAGCCCACAATGAACGCCCTGGTGCAGGAGCAGGATTATATATTCAACCTGGCTGGGCAAGTAAGCCACCTCGACTCGATGATCGACCCCTTTACCGACCTTGAGATTAACTGCCGCAGCCAGCTTGCTATCCTTGAGGCGTGCAGGCACAATAACCCTGGGGTGAAGATAGTTTTCGCCGGAACGCGCCAGCAGTATGGCAAGCCTGACTATCTACCTATTGATGAAAAGCACCTCATGCACCCTACAGATGTAAACGGCATCAACAAGATGGCGGGTGAGTGGTATCACATACTTTACAACAACGTCTACGGTATACGCGCTTCATCCTTGCGCTTGACCAATACCTATGGACCCAGGCAATACGTACGAGATGCCAGGATGGGCTTCGCGGGCTTTTTTATACGCAAGGCTATGCTTGGCGAAGAAATATCTATTTACGGCGACGGCTCTCAGATACGCGACTTCAACTACGTCGAGGATGTGGTGGATGCTTTCTTGAGGGCGGGGGCGAGCGATGAGGCAAACGGGCAGGTCTTCAATCTAGGTGGCGCGCCGGTAAGCCACCTGGATTTTACGAGGCTCCTCATCAGGCTAGCCGATGGCGGCTCATACAAACTGGTTCCCTGGCCCCCCGACCGCAAAGTGATCGACGTGGGCGATGTTTATAGCTCCTACGATAAGATAAAAGCGACGCTAGGCTGGGAACCGAAAGTGGGGCTGGAAGAAGGCCTACGAAGAACGGTGGAGTTTTACCAGCAAGAAGGGCAGTATTACTGGTAGTACGTAACACGCTACGGGGCTGTCAAGAGGCGCTTCTATAGCTTCCAAGTATGACGTCTGTTATTACGCGTCGTCTATTACGCAACACGGAGTACGTACTAGTCAATAGGCCAGGGGTGAAATGATTTACATAAACGACACCGGCGCGCAATATGCCAGCTTGAAAGATGACCTTGTCCCAATTGTGAATGGGGTCATGGAAAAGAGCTACTTTGTGCTGGGCGAGAATGTAGAGGAGTTCGACCGGGAGTTTGCGGCTTACTGCGGTACCAGGTACGCGGTGGGTGTTGCCAACGGCACAGATGCTATACACCTCGCCTGCATGGCGCTTGGCATCGGGCCGGGCGATGAGGTGATTACCACGCCGCACACAGCTACATTTAGCGCCCTCGGCATATCTATGACAGGAGCGATACCCACCTTCGCTGATGTAGACCCTGCAACCGGCAATATAGACCCCGAAAAGATCGAGGCGGCTATCACGGAGCGAACCAGGGCGATCATGCCTGTGCATCTATACGGCCAGATGGCAGATATGGAGCGGATCATGGAGATTGGCCGTGAGCACGGCATAGCTGTTATCGAGGACGCAGCGCAGGCGCATGGGGCCACTTACCGGGGCAGACGCGCAGGGTCTATTGGGCTGATGGGCTGTTTCTCATTCTACCCGACCAAGAATCTAGGGGCCTACGGAGACGGTGGGGCTATTACCACTGACGAGGGAGAAGTGGCCGAGCTTTTGCGCGAGCTGCGCAACGGGGGGCAAAAAGAGAGATATAATCATGTGCGGCTGGGTGTATGCAGCCGCCTGGATGAACTACAGGCGGCGATATTACGAGTAAAGCTACCTCATCTTGATAGCTGGAATAAGCGGCGGCGGGAGAACGCCGGGCGCTATGATAGGCTGCTCGTTGAAGCGGGCGTAGCTGCTGTTCCGCTCACCCTCCGCGACTATGGAGAGAGCGCGATGCACCTGTATGTCATCAGGGTGGACGCGGGGAGGCGAGATGCTCTGATTGACTATTTGAAGGCGCATGGCGTGGCCGCGATGATACACTATCCTCTACCTGTTCATTTGCAACGAGCGTACAGCTTTCTTGGGCTGGGCGAGGGCGCTTATCCTGAGGCGGAGAGGCTGGCGAAGGAGATAGTAACGCTGCCTATGTATCCCGAACTTACGGAAGGGCAGGCTCAGAGTGTGGTGGAGGCTATTCGCGGCTTCTTCGGCGCGGATGGGCAGAGATGACGGCTCGATTTGCAATGATCTCCGTCAAATGTGTGGCTTGTTGGGGTGACGCTGGGGTGTGGTGGGTGGCGTACAGTTGAGGGATAACAGCAGAGTAGAGCGTTTGATGCTGCCGGTGCGGCGGTTGGTGCGGCGGTTGTCTGCCCAGCCTACGCTGTGGAATCTCTTCAGGCGTATGCTGGAGCTTAATTTCCGCGAGGAACGGCGGGTTATTGACCGCGAGCTGATGCCCCTGGCGGCGCAAGTCCACCGGCAGGGACACAGCCCGCGCATTCTCGACCTGGGGTGCGGGACGGGTGAGCTTGCGCCTGTTTTCCTCAAATCTGCTTACAGCTACACAGGGATAGATATTGAGGCGGAGCGTATCGCATACGCAAGCAAGGCGCACCCACAAGCCCGCTTCCACGTGATGGACGCTAGCGCGTTGACCTACCCTGACGGCTATTTCGATCAGATGTTGATAACGGGAGTGCTGCATCATCTTTCGGACGAGGATGTACGAAGGATCGTGCGGGAGATGAAAAGGGTGCTGCAACCGGGTGGGCGGGTGCTCGTTATGGAAGATGTAGCGTTGCGGGGGTCGCTCAACTTGTTGGGAGCACTGGTGCATCTTGCTGATGCAGGAGCGTATATACGGCGTCCCGGGCAGTACACGCCTTTGTTCAAGCCTGAGTTCACAGTTGTGGCTACATATCCTGTAAGAGCAGGAGTTTGTGACTACCAGGCGTTCGTGCTGAAGCCTGCGTGAGGTACGTCGTCGTGTCGTGAGGCACGGGCGATAAAGATTGCTGATAACCCAAACGGTACTCCCGTTGTCCTGTATAATGAGCCGATGGAACCCGAAGCGCATTTTGTTGTAGCTGAGGCTGAAGAAGCGCAGCAGAGAGTAATCTCCAGGAGAATAAAGATGGATTCCGCCTGGTGGAGCACTTTTGCTCTACTAATGATCGCTATGTGCCTGACTGTAACGGGCGAGTTATTGCTAAAGGCGGGGATGAACAGGCACGGCGAGTTGAACATCAGCCTTTCTACTTTAGCGCCGACTGCGGCAAAGCTATTCAGCAGCCCTTTTGTCCTGGGCGGTTTTTTCTTCGTATTTAGCGGCGCTCTCTTCTGGTTGGCTGTACTGTCACGCTGGCCTTTATCGCTGGCTTACCCTCTGCTCTCGATTAGCTACATCATCGGCATTATTGCCTCGGTTGTCTTCTTGAAAGAGAAGATCAGCTTTGTACAGATCGCAGGCGTGCTCGTCATAATGGTGGGTGTCTTCCTCGTGAGCAGGTCGCCGGAGTGAGGCTGGGGGATCAGGGTAGGGGTGTGTTGTGAGTCGAAAGGTGGTAGATGAGCCTGCGATAGGGGTGCCGGAGGATGGCTCTAGCCAGGTGCATGCTCTATCTCAGGAGGCTCCTGCTGCCGTGTCCGCCGTGCCTGCGCCGCCTTACACTCTGACTATCATCATACCTGCCTACAACGAGGGCGATGCGGTAGGTGCTGTCATACGCAAGGCGCAGGCGGTGCGACCTGACGCGGAGATATTGGTGGTAGACGACGGCTCGGCGGATAACACGGCGCATGCAGCTTTCGCTGGGGGGGCGCGGGTCATAAGGCACCCTTACAATAAGGGGAATGGGGCCGCCGTGAAGACGGGCCTGCGCAACGCGAAAGGCGAAGTGGTGCTTTTGCTCGATGCCGACGGGCAGCACCCACCGGAGGATATAGAGAGGGTGTTGGCTGGGATAGGCGAGTACGACCTGGTTGTGGGTGCGCGCACCAGAGATTCCGAGTCGGCATGGGTACGGGACTTTGGCAACTCAATCTTCAACAACCTGGCTACATACCTGTCGGGGCGCAAGATACCCGACCTCACATCGGGCTTCCGGGCTATGAAGCGGGATCACATTATGGAGTTTATTCACCTGCTGCCCAACCTCTACTCTTATCCTACCACCAGCACGCTGGCTTTTATCAAAGCGGGCTATAATGTGCAGTTCGTGCCGATAAAGGCGCGCAAGGGCACAGGCAGAAGCAACACCAGGATAGTGCGTGATGGCACAAGGGCTGTGGTTATCATCTTGCGCATGATAACTCTCTTTGCACCAATGAAGATATTTCTGCCTGTGAGTGTAGTTCTCTTTCTCTTTGGCGTTTTTTATGGATTTGCGAATATCTTTCTCTTCAGCATCAACCGTATACCGGCAGGCTCTGTTCTGCTGATATTGAGCGGCCTTTTCATCTTCCTTTTCGGGTTGATCTCTGAGCAAATAGCGGCCATGCGTTTTGAGAACAGCCAGCGCTTTTGGCCGACCGATGCCGACTGGAAGGGGAGCCAACCCGCTGAGGAGCAGGACCAGAAGCCGCAGAGCCGCGATCCTGAATGATGCGCAACCCCGACCGGCAGCCCACCTCTGCTCGCGCCTATGCTCTGAGGATAGCAGGCACTCTACTTTTCGCGTTATTGCTGCTGTGGCTCAATTATACGGGCAAGCTCCCTCTGGCTGATGTATTTGCCACGCTGAGCAAGGCCAACATTGTTCTGGTTGGGTTGTCGCTTGCCCTCTACGCGCCATTCCTGATGGTCAAGGCGGCGCGGTGGCGGCTCCTCTCGGCGAACATGCTTATGCCCACGCGCTGGTATGACGCCTGGCGTATATATGCGATCAGCCTGGGAGCCGGTACATTCACACCAGGGCAGGCGGGCGATGCTCTGAAGGCGTGGTATATGCAGCGGATGGGCTTTTCGCTTGCTCGTGCTCTGGGCGCGGCTGTGCTGGACCGGCTCTTCGATGTGGTTGGGCTGGCGGTGTTGGGGCTTGTCGGCGTGGTGGTGATAGGCCAACATACGATGAGCGAGGCGCCAATCTTTGCAGGGTTGGCGGCGCTGGCAGCGCTGGCGGTTGTAGCTGTGGCCTTTGCGGCGTGGGGGCGCGCACGCACAGTGGCTCTCAATCTGGTGATGAGCCGGGTGCGCCGCCTCATCGCATCCAGAACGCAGAAGTCAAGGGTCGCGGAAGAGGGCGTAGAAGGAGCCGCGTGGTCGCTACGCCCGGCTACGATTGCCTACTCGGGAGTGCTCACAGTGGCGAGTTTTGCTACTTCGGTATTCAGGGTGTGGTTGTTCGCGGCTGCGCTCAATATATGGCTAGGCCCGCTACAAGTGGCGGGCTTTGTCGGCTTCACAACAGCCGCTTCGCTTGTGCCTGTCACAGTCGGAGGGGTAGGCACGCGCGACGTTGTGGCGGCTGTGGCGCTCTCTCAGCTTGGCTACACGTCGGCACAGGGTATAGCTGTTTCGGCGTTGATCCTTCTGCTGAATGTCGGGCAAGCAGTGATAGGCTGGCTGGTCTGGCTGCGGTATACGAATTACGAATTACGAGTTAAGCATTACGAATTATGAATCGCGGCTATCCAATTCGTAGCTTGTACTTTGCTAAGGGGTTGGGATTGGGTTTTAGCATAGGGGCGAGCCGGTATCTGCTGCCGTTGATGTTCACGGGGCTGCTGGTGATAGCTTTGTTCTTTGTAGTTGCAGGGTTTGCGAGGCGTGGGGTGGGTACACGCCTGTGGAAGGCTGTTGTTTCTCAGCGTTCTGTGGTGGTCTTTTTCACGGTGGTTCTTCTCTTTGTGGTAGCCTTTGGCACCTTTCTCAAAGGCTATCTTGACACAGAGCATTTGCGCGCCCGGGCAGGAGTGGATTTCGGTTCTCGCTACAATCTGGTCGCAGGCTCACCTTTTGGGAGAGCACCTATCACAGCGACTCTCATCACCTCTGCTACTCTTCCAGACGCTGTGGTCTTTGATACGCCCGTAAAAGAGGCCCCACTGGCAGGGCAACGGAAGTTGGCTAGCAGCGTAATTGCTGTGCGTCCGGGAAGCACATATCGCTACAGCTTGTATACCAGCAGCCAGCAACCATCGGCCAGTGGGGCGGGCAATGGCAGGGCGCATGTGCGCTTTTTATGGTTGGATGCTTCTTTGAGGACGCTGTCGTGGCAAGATAGCCCTGAGTGGGATGCTGTCGCTCCGAGATCAGCCGATCTGTTTCACGCAGGCGCTTACCAGGCGCCTGCGGGGAGCAGGTATATGAGGTTTGAGGTGTGGAATGTAGGTAGGAACCCTATAGTTGTGTCGCAGCCTGCTGTGTCACAGGATGGCGTATATGTGGAGCAGCTGCCGAACGGCACACAAGGAGCCATCGCCTTCTCCTTGGACTGGGAGAGCGCGATGGGGGGGCCTATACACTCGATAGGGATGGAGCAGCATAATGCCGCCTCTGCCGCCGAGCATGGTATTAGAATGAGGCAGGGGGCTGATTGGCTGAACAACCTCTTTGTGAGCAAAGGTATAAGCGCCACTTTTTACGCCACCGGCTATAATCTTATTGAGGGGAATACGAGCCGCCGAACCTTCTCAGGGGACCCGACTTACCAGTGGGCCTCGCCCAAATATGGTTGGGGCTCTGATTACTGGCTGACGCACAAATGGTTTAGCGACGATCCTTATTCCACCGCGAAAGAGCAGCCTGGGTGGTACTTCGGCGACCAGACGCGCAAGCTGATGGCCGCAGGGAACGAGATCGGCACGCTCACCTTTGGCCATATCTATGTGCGCGGCTCGAACCCCTCACAATTGGCTACTGATCTCGACCAGTGGCTGGCTGTGGCCGGGGATATGGGCGTGCCTCGGCCTACAACCTTTGCTTTCCCATGGCGCAGCAGCAATTCTATCAGCAGCGACTTCTATGACGTGCTATACGAGCGCGGCATTCGCGCTGTGACTCGCCTTTATGCGCCCGACTTGCAGGACCTTTACGCAATCGGCGCGCCTCTCGTCTACACAGATGTCCGGCGACCTACTGTTTACAGTAAGATGCAGGTTATGCCCGATTTTCTGCTGGGCGCGCCCTCCATCAACGCCGGTGAAGAAGGGGGGGAGGCGGGCATAAGCCTGCAAGGGGGTCTGGAAGTGATAACACAAACGTTGGAGCGCCGGGGCGTGACCTCTTTCTGGAACCACCCTGAGCAGCTTGGCGATGCCCCGTCGCTAGCAGGCGTCAGGCAGACGTGGGAGGGGGTGGTATCAGCCGCCGTGAAGGAGGGCGACAACGGCCGGCTCTGGATAAGCACTGTGGCTAACATAACTGCTTATGAGCGGGATTTATTGAGCGTGACCGCCACGCTGGATAAAGGGTTCCTGGGGCTGGGCGGCTGGAAGCTGAGCGTGCGCAACGACTCTGGGCGTGAGCTTTCGGGGGTGACGCTCACCTTACCGGGAGAGGTAAGCAGTGCATCTTCCGCAGATGCTACGGTGCAAACAGTTACGCACCCCACTCCGAATAGTACACGCTTGAGCGATACCGCCAAGCCTGCTTATCCGGCGCGGCAGCTTGTTTTGTCTAAAGTGAAGCCTGGCGTAACGACCATCGAGATACGGTGGACGCCGGGCGAGGAGCCTCTAAGTTGAGAGGACGCGGCATGGCGGGTAGCGGTTACACGAAGCTGCTCGTCCTTGTCGGGCTTCTGGCCCTCACTGCGGTGACAATCGTCATCGCTTATCAGCGCGAGCGCACAGCTCTCCTCAATATTGGTGATCCAGGCGACACGCCATTTCTGACGCCATTCACCTTTAATGGTGACGAAGCCGATCTGAATTACCGCTACCGCTGGACGACAGGGCACTCGGAGTTAGAGTTCATAGGGGCGGGCTCCGCCCGGCCGCAAAGCGTGAGCATACGCGCTCAGCGTCCGCCCCCCTCTTTCTCCGCCGTTCCTGTGACCATTTCTGTGTCACTAAACGGGCAACTCCTCCAACCTGCGGTCATCACTCTTAGTGAAGGGATAAAGCTGTATAGCTTCCAGGTAGAGCCGGGCGGGGCGGCTCTCTCCGCGCCATACAGGGTAGTTATAGACGCCACCACCTTCCAGTCGGGTGGCGACACGCGCACTTTGGGAGTGAAGGTAGATAGTGTCACCTTGCAACAGGAGGGTGGCGGCGTCAATTGGCCGCCTATCTGGGCTGTTGGGTGGTGGTTGGTAGTGGTGGCAGGCTTGTATGCTCTGGTCTTATCGCTGCCGGGGCGGGGCGGGGTTGCGCCTGGCTTTTTAGTCTCTGTTGCAGCGATTGCGGCGCTGGTTTTCCTGCATAGTGTGAACGCTCTTTATCTGGCTGCCTATTTGCCGGCTGTGGCGGCTGTGATTGGGCTGGTGGGCCTGCTTGCCTGGCAGAGGGAGAGGCTGTGGCGCTGGCCGGAAGCTGTAGACAACCTGAACAGGGCACGGCTCTCAGGGGCGATCATGCTGGTGGCGATGCTTGTGTATGCCGGGCTGTCACTCTGGACGATACCGCAAGTTGCCGCCATCGGGCACGCAGACTATGCTGAGAACGCGGTTATCGCCCGCAATGTGGTGGAAGGCAGGGGCTTCGTAGTAGATTACGTGGCGCAGTTCTACAAGGATTATCCGGGCATCACCCACCCTGCAGAGACGTGGCCGCTCCTGCAACCCCTCCTCATCACACCTTTCTTTATGGTATTTGGGCCGCAGACCTGGGCGGCAAAGCTCCCTAATCTGGTGATAATGCTGGGGCTGGCATGGGCTATTTACGCCTTGTCCTCACGGCTGTTCGACAGGCGTGTAGGGCTGCTGGCAGGGGTGCTGGCGCTTACCCACCCCTATTTCTTCAATGCGGTGCTTTACCCGATCAATGATTTGCCCTTCACGGCGCTCTTCTTTGCATTTGTATGGTTGCTGAGCAGATCAGTCCTACACAACTCAACCCTCACCCTGGCACTCACCGGGGTGGTGGCCGGGCTTCTGATTTGGAGCAAGCCGAGCGGGGCTGCGCTGATAGCTGGGGTGGTACTATGGCTGCTGTGGCGATGGCTACGGCAGTGGCCAGGGCGGCGTACGAAGGCGGAGAGTGCGCTGCCCTGGCGGTGGCTGTTTGTGGCCGGGGGCGCGGCTCTTATAGTGCTACTGCCTCTGGTGATACGCAATCTGCTGGATTTCAAGGTGCCGTTCTTCAGCACTGAGAGCCTGGACGTGGCTATCTTGCGCTACTGGCCTCGACACGACGCTGAAGATATTTATAAGGTGTATGCAGGGGGCGAGCTACCTGCTTTGCGCTGGATAATAGGTGGAAAGTTTGGCTATGAGAATCTTTTCAACGCCATTATAGACAATGTAAAGGCAGTGTGGCTGCAAGGGGTTCTGGGCGAGCCGGGGACGGGGGAATATGTTTTTGGCCTGCTGCCTCTGTGCGGTGCGCTAGTGGGGTTAGCTGCGTTGCCTCAGCGTGCACGGGGTCTGTTAGGGATGGTTGGAGTGGGGCTAGGGGTGTACACGCTTTTTGTGCTTCTATACTGGCACTATGAGGGGCGTTATTTTCAGGTAGTGGTGCCATGGCTTTATATGCTATTGGGGTGGGCGGTCTTTTGGGTGTGGGACAGAATCCGGCAAGGATGGCCCGGGAGAGAGGGAAGAGGCTGGGGGCTGCTTGTGCTGCCGGTGGCGGTTGTGGGGCTGCTCTCGCCTTCTGTTAGGGCCATAGTAGAGGAAGCGCAAGGGGATATTGTGACGCCTGGTTTTGTCACCGGCATGCAGTGGTTAAAAGCCAACAGCTCGCCGCAGGACGTGGTGATGACGCGCGATCCATGGGAGCTAAACTGGCAGACCGAGCGTAAAGCTGTGATGATACCCAATGAGGATTTGCAGACGATCGAACGTATCGCGAAGCAATACGGTGTGACGATGCTCCAACTTGGCGGTCCAGGCGACGGTATCAACGTGCGGAACTGCCCCGCCGATGCGTCAGCGGGCAGCTTCCCTACAGGCTCGCGCCCCGCACTAGGCGCTCTCTACTGCGGGGTGGAACGACCGGGCTACAAGCTGGTCTACCGTCAGGGGGCGCTCACAGTTTACAGGTTAGGGAATTGAAGGGTAATGCGTAATGTGTAAGAAGATAAAGAGAGTTGGTCCCTCAGCCTCTAAAGTTGTTCTCTTGAATATGCATTATGCAATACGTATTATGTTCTACGCCGCTATCGCGCGCTCTTCATCATGGGGGGTGGGTAGGGCTACCAGGTTGGGGGCTGTGGGGGGCGTCGGACCCTGTATGGCGGCGTAGGAGGCCTGACGCTTGGGGCCGAAGCCCTTCAGCTTGATGACCTGGCCGTGGCGGGCTGCGTCGGCAAGCTCTTTGGTGGAACCGACGCCTAGCTCATTGTGGAGCCTGAGCGCAAGCTTCGGCCCTACACCTGCAACGCTCATCAGGTCAGATACGGCGGGTGGAAGGTCGGCTTTTAGCTCGACGTAGAAGTTCATTGTGCCTTCGCGCACAAGCTCACGCACCTTGTTGCCGAGGCGCTTGCCGAGGCCGAGCTTGGGCCACATCTCTTCTTCAAGGGCAGCTTCGAGCGCCATGGGGCCAAGCCTGAGCAGTGTGCGGGCTGCATCGCGGTATCTGGCGATGCGATATTCGTTTGCCCCCGCCATTTGCAGCAGCGAAGCGCAGCTGAAAAGCACTTCCGCCGCTTGCTCGTGCGAGATAGCGGGGCGATTGGTGATTATCTTCAGGTTGTCTTTGTTCATCTCTTTACCCTCTTATGCTTGTCTCAAACTGTTGAATCAGGCGCTCATTTATACTCACTTAGCGGAACCTCTGTTCTAATTATACAGGTAAATAGGAGAAAAAGCAAGTGTACCAAGGGTATTTTTAGTGTAAGTGTTGAGAGTTGGGGTGGGCAATCTTCTTGGGTATCTGTGCGCTCCACTTGCCCTCACCCCCAAGCCCCCTCTCCCTTCATGGGAGAGGGGGCTTTAGTCATGGTGAGTGCACAGGGGATAGAGATGTGCTCCCATGAAGGGAGAGGGGGCTTTAGTCATGGGACACCTCTGTAACCTCTATTCTGAACGCCCACGGGAGTGGGTTTACGGACTCACAGAGCGGTGGCTCTAAATGTTGGCGGCTATTCTGTAATCCAATCTCCACTTTTCCATCTTGCGAAAGTGCCTGATCTCATCAAGATCGAAGGTTGCTAGATATATTCCTTCCGCTTCGCCCGACTCTATGATGAGGGTGTCTCTAGGCTGACCGGCGCTATCCCATTGAGCGCAGTGATATGCGCTGGAGTGCCCGTTGTCGTGAGGAGAAGGATAGTTGGTCATAGCGATGCCTACGAGGTTGTCGAATGCTCTCACTATGAGCTGTGCTCTTCTAGGGTAATCCCAGGTGCATGCATTGGGAACAAGGATGATCTCGGCCCCATTCAGCATCAGACGAGTGGCAGGCTCAGGGAACTCTCTATCAGCACAAATCATTGTGCCTACGGCGAGGCTTCCCTCCGGGGTTTGGAGCGTGCATACAGGAAAGGAGTTGCCAGGCGTACAGTTATAGTCTGGGCCGACTGCCTGGTAGTCGGGTGATTCCTTCGTTAGCTCCTCTATTCCTTCGTTGCAGATATAGACCTTTGAGTAATTCAAGAGTACTTCGCCCTTTGGGTTGATGATAGAGAGGGTGTTTCTGGGCTTTGGCCGGTGTTGTTCCAGGTAAGTGATAGCGATGTGCATTTGTAAGCTCTGCGCCAGCTCGACATAACGTTGAAAGAAGTCGCTTTCTCTTGTGATGGCGGCGTTCTCCCAGCCAGCTTTCCCTTGCGCATCAAAGGGGCAGGGGGCATAGCCGATATTCCACATTTCGGGAAAGAGGGCCAGATCAGCGCCCAAAGCACTGGCTTTTTTGCAGTATTCGATGCCTTTTTGCAGGTTGAATGCTTGCTCCATCTGCTTTGGCAGGATTTGCAAGAGAGCGATGGTAAGTTTCATGCTATTACTTTACCACAGTGTCCGCGATCTTGCGTGGAGGCGCGCAATAGTGGCTGCTATCGTGAGCGGGCTTATAGGTTGAAGAAGAGGTTATTTAGCATGGTAAAGGCGCTGGTAACTGTTCAGAGTTAGGGGGGAGCAATCTTCTTAGGGTAGCTGTGCGGGTGTTGCGCCGCCACCCCTCACCCCATGCCCATCTCCCACAAGGGGAGAGGGGGCTTTAATGCATCTAAATTGCCGGAATGACTCAGCCAGGCAAAACCATGCCTGGTATCAGCCAATCTGCGAGCCGACTTTACCTGCTGTATGTTACAGTGACAATGGGTCGAGGTCCCGTATAGGGGAGTTCGGTGCGTAAACCAATTTAGATGCAATCGCCCTGGTTACAGGTGCTGGGTGCATTTCAGATAGGGGGCAAAGTCTGAGATAATGGGAGCAACCCCGCGCAG
>JADMIH010000319.1 GCA_015478675.1 Chloroflexota bacterium
ACGGCGAGCTACGCATCAGCTTCGTGCAGCCGGTAGGCGAGAGGCTGGGTGTGGGGGGTTAGGCTACGTATGCGGTTTCTTGCAGATCTCAAGTCAGCAGATATACTAATCCCCGGTCCCTGATCCCTCGTCCCAACTTATTGGACAAATGCTTAACGCAGTGGTATCATGTTATCCCAGCAGAGGATGTAAGTAGTGGAGCCGATTACAGAGAGCCGACGCAGCATGGATGCGCAAACCACGGAGCCGACAAGCGAGGCAGAGGGGCCGGCTTTGCCTGTTGAAGCGCGGGGTAGCGCGGGCGTGGATATCCCTGCTAGCATCTGGCCTGAGCCTACTATACTCACCTGGCAAGACCTCGTAGACCTGCCCGGCCAGATTCTACCGGAGCAGACACGTATCCACCTCAAGAATGCGGGCAGAGAAGCCACGCTGGCGCTATTTTGCCTCTGGAAAGAATGGTTTAGCCCGCGCCAAAGTTCTACGGACAAAGTTGTAAGGCACATTGAGGTAGAATAGGCGGAAGAAAAAGAGCAAGGAAAATGCCCAAAGCTACCAACCACCACGACAGCCAACCGGCTGAGGGACCAAAAAAGAGCACAGCGTCCGGCCCACAGAGCAAGGAGACCCTGGCATCTTCGCGTGGCAAACGTAAAGCCGGTGCTAAGAGCGCTCCTGTGAAAGGCGCGCCCGGCCTCTCCTTTGATGAAGAGCCAATCCTAGAGCCTACTCTCGGCGCATCTGACGGAGACGGTGGTATCACTGCTCTCGATGAGCTGGACGCAACAGAGCGCTTCGATCTGAGCGACACAGTTAGCGCCAGGGCCGGAGCTTCCCGCGAGAGCATTGTTGAGCTTCTTGATGAGGCTTACGATAAGCTCGGGCTCGACGAAGCCGAAGTACCGCAAGCCTCCGCAGGCACCCCCAGGCCCCGGCGTATTCCGCAGTCCAAGGGTAACGGCCATTCCGCTGCTATTGTCACCCACATGGTTGACTTTGAAGTAGAAATCCTTGAGGTCGAGGTGCTGGAAGTGGCTCTAGAGGAAGAGGTTGAAGGAGGCGAGGAGAGCGAACCCGACGCCGCAGAGCTTGCGCGTGCAGCCGATGAAGTAGCAGCGGTAGAAGTCGAGCGAGCCGAAGACCTCCAGAAAGCTATAGACCGCGCGCTCTCAATGGAGGGCGTTTCTACCGACGACTCGGTGCGTATCTACCTGCGGGAGATAGGGCGTACCGCCCTTCTCAAGTCGCCTGATGAAAGCGCGCTGGCCGAAAAAATGGTGCAGGGGCGTAAGGCAGGAACAGACCTGGAATCCCTCGATGCTCGGCTCGCTGATGGTGAGCTTACTCCAGAAGAGCACCAGGAAGCCATGCGGGAATGCATGCTGCTCAAAGAGGAAGGCCGGCGGGCTAAAGAGCAGCTTGTGCAGGCCAACCTTCGGCTGGTGGTGAGCATAGCCCGGCGATACATTGGCCGTGGGCTGTCGCTCCTCGACTTGATACAGGAAGGGAACATTGGCTTGATGAAGGCAGCCGACAAGTTCGACTACCGTAAAGGCTTCAAGTTCTCTACCTACGCCACCTGGTGGATACGCCAGGCTATCACGCGTGCTATATCAGACCAGAGCCGCACGATCCGCCTGCCGGTGCATGTCACAGAGATGGTCACTCGCCTACGCCGCAAGGCTCATGAGCTACAGCAGCTACTGCTGCGAGAGCCAACCGAGGAAGAGTTGGGCGAGGCGCTTAACATGCCTGCGGAAAGGGTGCGCAAGATACTCGACATGGCCCGCCACCCCGCTTCTCTGGACGCGCCGATGGAAGAGGGAGAAGACAGCTTCCTGGGTGACTTCATCCCGGATGAAGGCACAGGCGCGCCCGAAGAAGAGGCTTCTCGCCAGATGCTCAAAGAGCAGGTGGATGATATACTGCGTAAGCTGACCGACCGCGAGCGGCTGATACTCCAGATGCGCTACGGCCTGACTGACGACCGCCCCCGCACTTTGGAGGAGGTAGCTAAAGAGTTCGGTATCACCCGCGAGCGCATCCGCCAGATCGAGACGCGCATCCTGCGCAAACTGCGTTATGCCCGCTACGGCGCAAGCAAGCTGCGTGGCTACCTGGACTAGCCTATCGCCTTGACACATGCCCATACGCGAGGCTCTAGCCTCAATAAGCGTTCAGACGTAAATGTTCAGAGTTGGGGTAGAGCAGAGCAAAGCAGGGCACTAGCATTGTACAAAGGCAAGGCCCACCCCCTAACCCCC
>JADMIH010000320.1 GCA_015478675.1 Chloroflexota bacterium
AATGTCTTGGTCGCTGTTGCCTTTGGTGGCATCCTCCCAGGCGACTGTGGTGCCGGAGACTTTGGGTGTTGACTGTGTACCTGCGCCTACGAATATAGGGAACTCCTGTTTGGTATCGAGGTCATAGCCGTAGATGTCAAAGTTGGAGCCGTTCTTCTGGTCGGGTTCGTTACGCGAGTCGGCCCACACCACGATATTACCGGAGATAGCGGGCTGAATCTGGCTGCCGGGCGCGGTTGAGATGGGGAACTCTTTTTTGGTGGTTAGATCATAGCCGTATATATCTGAGGTGTCATCGCCTTTGCGGTAGTCTGCCCATACGACTATGTTGCCGGAGACGGCCGGGTCAGTCTGCTCATCGGGGGCATTTGATATGACGAACTCTTGCTTTGTGACCAGGTCGTAGGCGTAGAGATCGGAGTTGACGCCCTGGGGATCAGACTCGTTGCGGTAATCGGCCCACACTATCACTTTGCCGTTGGTAACGGGCTTGACCTGTGCGCTTTTGGCGTTGGAGATGAGGGTCTCCTGGCCGGAGGCGAGGTCGTAGATATAGATGTCGCCGGAGGTTTGATCGTTAGGGGCATTCGCGTCACGGAAGTCGGCCCAAACAACTGTATTGCCCCAGACGCTGGGGCGGTTTTGCATTTGAGGTGCTTTGCTTATGGTGAAAGCTTTTTTGTCGCTCATGTAAGCGCCGTAGATATCGAAGTTGTTCAGGCGGTTGTCGGTTTCGCCGCTCGCGGCGTTGCGTCCATCGCGCCACACAACACGTATGCCATCGGTACTCGGCTGCTGCTGGTCCCAGGTGCCCTCTGAGATAGGAAAGCCCTGGCGGGTGGTAAGGTCTACACCTGCAATATTGCAATTAGCAGACTGGCAGTTAGAGTAAACAAGGGTATTTCCGGCCATGGCAGGCGAGAGTTGATTGCCCGCCCCACCGGCCAGTGTGAAGGGCGCAGAGACTTTGGCCCTGGGAAGCTGACCAACAGGTGCGGCCAGCGACAGGCCTGGGATGGAAGTAGCAGCAAGGCAGGCGACCAGGAGCGCCTTATGTGTGCGTGCAAAGGCATGTGGGTAGTGCATTGTGCCTGATTTCTCCTGCATAGGGTATGGTCTTTTTCTCCTGTGCCAAGTATACCAGCCAGGAGGAAACTGCGCGCCGGAGCAGTGTAAAATCTGTGTAAAGCTCGGGAGATGAGGCTTTTCTTTGTTCTGTATTATTCCTGCATTTGGAGGAGTTGGTTTTGCCTTACCAGTTTCCGGTCAGCACTGACTGGAACTGGTCATCGGTGAAGTAGGGATTAGCTATGTAACGCTTGATAGCGAAGAGAGGGTCGGTATTTTTGTCCGAAAGCTCACTCAAACGAAAGGCAGCCTTATAGCCGTAGGACTTGATCTTTGCGGCTGAGGCGGCGTCGTAAATGCCGTAGGGATAGGCAAAGAAGGGAGTTGGGTGGCCTAACAGCTTTTCCAGGGTCTGCTTTGGCTCTACAATCTGGCGCTGCCAGTCGGCATCAGTCTTGTAAGTAGTGACAGGGCGGTGGTCCCAGGTGTGCGGCTGGAGGTCGAAGCCTTCCTTGTCCAGTTCCTTTATCTGGTCAGAAGTCATGTAGTTCTCTTTGTCGAGGGTGACTGTCATGATGAAGAAGGTGGCGTTGAAGCCGTATTTTTTGAGCAGAGGCACAGCATTGGTGTACTGGTTGTCGTTGTCATCGTCAAAGGAGAGCATAATCGGCTTGCTGGGGAGGGGTTGGCCGTTGGCGTAGTAGTCGTACACCTGTTGAGCCACTACGCTGTGGTAGCCGTTTTCTTTCAGGTACTTTAACGTGGCCTCGAACTTTGATGGGGGCACAATGTAGCCTTTGTCGTCGGCGGTGTCGCTCTGTGCCCAATCGCGGATGTGGTGATAGCAAAGGATAGGCACGAAGCTGCGATCAGCGAGAGGTATCGGAACGGGCGTGGCTGTGGCTGCTGTAGTAGGCGTGGGGGGCGGGGGTGTGTAGGTTGGTGGGGCGGGTGGATTTGTAGGGGTAATGGCAGGTTGTATGGCTGTAGGAGTGGCGGCAGGGGTACTGTCGCAAGCTGATAGGGTAGGTGCAATAAATAAGGCGGCTGCCAGCCAGAGTAAGAGGATTGGGGGGCGAGTCAGTCCACGAAAGCTCATAACGAAAGAAGACCTTTCTAAGGGGAGTTATTGCGCCAGTGCGGGGCATCGCCATTTTACCAGATAGCATTGTACAAGGGCAAGGCCCACCCCCTAA
>JADMIH010000067.1 GCA_015478675.1 Chloroflexota bacterium
CACAGTTACCCCAAGAAGATCGCTCCACCCCAACTCTGAACACTTACTATTTCGTGACTTCTTGACAAACTATAGCCCCTGTGATAACTATAAGAGCTTACCTTGATAAGGAGGATTGAGATGATAAAGCTGGTGGCCTTGTTTAAACAGCCCGCCGATGCTGCTGACTTTGACAGGCACTACAACGATGTGCACACGCCTCTTATGCGCCAGGTTCCTGGGCTTGAGAGAATGGAGGTAATTCGTAACCTCAAGGGTTTCGGCGGCACACCTGAATACTATCTGATTGCAGAGATGTATTTCAAGGACAAAGAGGCTTTCGATAGGGCTATGTCCTCGCCGGAAAATCGCGCTGCGGGCAAAGACTTGATGACTTTTGCCCGCGATGTAGTCACCATGGTGTATGGCGAGGTGGCGGAATAGCTATGAACTATCCAATATCGCTACCGTCTGAACAACTTGGCTTCAAGAAGATCATATATACCAAGCAAAACGGCGTCGCTACCGTCACAATTAACCGTCCCGAAGTGCTCAACGCCCTCAACTTCCCCACCCTCAAAGAGATGAGTCGCGCCTTCGAAGACGCCTCCTACGACGACGCGGTAGGGGTGCTGGTGCTTACAGGTACAGGCGACCGAGCCTTCTGCACAGGCGCGGACCTCGGCGAGCAAGAGCAGTTCCTCTACAAGAGGTCAGATTACTGGAAGTGGATGGGGTCGTTCATCGAGGCCCACGACCGCCTCCGTAACATCGGCAAGCCTACAGTAGCCCGCCTCAACGGAATGGTTGTGGGAGGGGGCAACGAGTTCAACATAGCCTGCGACCTGGCAATCGCCGCTGACCATGTTACGATCAGGCAAGTAGGTACTTCACGCGGCTCTGTGCCGGCAGGCGGCGCAACCCAGTGGCTTCCTATGATTGTCGGCGACCGCCGCGCAAGAGAGATCCTCTGGCTTAACGAGCCGTTAAGCGCGGAGAAAGCCCTCGACTGGGGCCTCGTCAACCAGGTGGTGAAGCGCGAGGAGCTGGACAGTGCTGTTCAGACGGTGGCAGGTAAACTGCTGCAAAAGATGCCTGAGGTTCTGCGCTACGCCAAGCAGCAGACCAACTTCTGGCGCGATTTCGCCTGGAGCATGACGATAGGCCACGCCCGTGATTGGCTCTCCATACATGCCGACTCCGAAGAAACAGCCGAAGGCCTCGACGCTTTCTACAACAAGCGCCCTGTAGACTATGAGCGCCTGCGCGCCGCCATGTCAGCAGGAAAGAAGTGCTCTAACTGTGGTAAGTCTATGCCAGGTAGCTTTGCTTACTGTGGCAGTTGCGGCACGGCCCTGCGAGAGGCGGAAAATGGATAGCCAAACCGATAGCATTGAATATAGCCTTATCAAGCTCACTGTTGAGGGCCCAGTCGCAACGATTCAGCTAAACCGCCCCGAAGTGCTGAATGCTCTCAATTTGCAAATGGTGGACGAGGTAATAGCCGCCATCACCCACCTGGAGGAAGACCCGACGACGCGCTGTGTGATCATCACGGGTAACGAGCGCGCGTTCGCGGCGGGAGCGGATATCAAAGAGATGGCCGGCGCAACCTCTATTGACATGCTCACACGCGACCAGTTCGCCAGGTGGGACCGGATTCGCCGCTTCAAGAAGCCGTTGATAGCTGCTGTGAGCGGCTACGCCCTCGGTGGCGGCAACGAGCTTGCGATGCTCTGCGACATGATAGTGGCCTCTGAAACAGCCCAGTTCGGCCAGCCGGAGATCAATATCGGCGTGATGCCGGGCGCAGGAGGAACACAGCGCCTTACGCGTGCTGTGGGTAAGGCGCTGGCGATGGAAGTAGTCCTTGCCGGACGCACCCTCAACGCCAGAGAAGCCCTTCAGTATGGGCTTGTAAACAGAGTAGTGCCCGTCGAGGTCTATCTCACCGAAGCTAAGCGGTTGGCAGCACAAATCGCCGAGAAGTCGCCGCTGGCTGCCCAGCTTGCCAAGGAAGCAGTGTTGAAGGCGCAGGAGGGGTCGTTGCAAGAAGGGCTGCTGGCCGAGCGTAAGAACTTCTACTTGCTCTTCGCCAGCGAAGACCAAAAAGAGGGGATGGCGGCTTTTGTTGAAAAGCGCAAGCCTCAATTCAGGGGGAAGTAGCAGTGGATTACGAAACAATACAATACACCCTCGATGAGGGCGTGCTGACGATCACCCTCAACAGGCCTGATGTTCTGAACGCCTTTAATCGCAAGATGACCGACGAGATACAGGAGGCCCTCAAAAAAGCCGAGCGCGATAGCGCTGTGCGCTGCATCGTCTTGACAGGTGCCGGGCGCGCATTCTCCGCGGGCGAAGACCTCAAAGCACGAACGGCAGAGGGGAACAGCGACTTCGACTCTACCCTCAGACAACGCTACAATCCGATTATCCTGAAGATGCGCAACATGGATAAACCTGTGCTGGGGGCGATCAACGGTGTCGCGGCGGGAGCGGGATGCTCGCTCGCCCTTGCCTGCGATATGCGTATCGCCTCCGAGAAGGCGCGTTTCATCGAGGTCTTTGTGAGGGTTGGCCTGGTGCCCGACTCCGGCTCATCTTTCTTCCTGCCGCGCCTGGTGGGTACAGGAAAAGCATTTGAGATGGCTTTTCTGGGCGACGAGGTAGGCGCGGAAGAGGCGCTGCGCCTCGGCCTTGTAAATCGGGTGTTTCCACCGGAAGAGCTTGAACCTGCCACACGCGAGTTAGCCTTGCGGCTCGCTAAAGGCCCCACGAAGGCCATCGGCCTCGCCAAACGTGCGATCAATCGCGCCCTCATAATGGACCTCGACCAACTCCTCGATTATGAGGTTCACGCCCAGGAGATCGCAGGCGCAACAGAGGATTACCAGGAGGGCGTAGCAGCTTTCATGGAGAAGCGCACGCCCAATTTCAGTGGAAAGTAGAACGTTCTACATGCGGAGGAACAATGCCAGAGAAGATCGCGGTGCTCGGTGCAGGAACTATGGGCGCGGGTATAGCTCAGCTTGCGGCGCAGAGCGGTTATGATGTCCTCCTCTACGACATAAAGGAGGAGTATATTCAGCGCGGTATAGAAAATATCAGGAAGCCTCTTCAAAGCCGCGTGGATCGAGGCAAAATGGACGCCGCAGCACTCGACACTATCCTCGGCAGAATAAAGACCACTACGCAGCGTGACGATGCCGCCGTGAGCGATTTTATTGTAGAGGCCGCGCCAGAAGACCTCGCACTGAAGCAGGAGATCTTCTCCTCATTGGGCGGCATGGCACCGGCAAACGCTATCCTCGCCACTAACACCTCTTCTCTCTCCATAACCTCGATAGGAGCAGCCAGCCAACGACCGGAGCGCGTCGTTGGCATGCACTTTTTCAACCCTGCCCCTGTTATGCCTCTGGTCGAGATAATAGCAGGCTCTCGCACCTCACCCGACGTGGTGCAGGCTGTTTCCAGGCTTGCAGCCTCCTGGGGCAAAAGTGTAGTCAACTCTGCCGACACACCCGGCTTTATCGTCAACCGCGTCGCTCGCCCTTTCTATGGCGAGGCGCTCAAGGTCTTGGGAGAGGGGAGCGCGACTGTGCCGCAAATCGACGCCGCGATGCGCGCAGCAGGCTTCAAGATGGGCCCCTTCGAGCTGATGGACCTGATAGGCATTGACATCAACTTTGCCGTCACCTGCTCTGTCTACAACGCATTCTTCGGCGAGCCTCGTTTCCGCCCACATCCTGCTCAGCAGAGAATGGTTGAGGCAGGCACTATCGGGCGGAAATCGGGCCAGGGCTTCTACAAATACATCAATGGAGAGAAAGGCGATACAACGCTCACCGAGCTTACATCCTGGCCCCACAAACGAGGTGGGACATTCGTGCCTTACGAGGTCGCCCAGGAGTTCTCAAGGAAGGCTGAAATCTCTCTCACTGAGGAGGGTAAGGCTCAAGCGGCTATTATCGCACGCATCCTGGCTATGATTATGAATGAAGCAGCTTTCGCTGTTGGCGAAGGGGTAGCATCGGTGCGCGACATTGACACAGCTATGAGGCTGGGCACCAGCTACCCCAAAGGCCCACTCAAATGGGCCGATCAGATCGGGCTTGAGTTGGTCTTTTCGGTGCTGAAGAGCTTGCAAGCTAACCTGGGCGAGGAACGTTACCGCCCGGCGCCCCTTCTGTGGCACATGGTGACCTCGGGCATGACCGGCGATGCGATGGGCGAAGGCTTTCATACCCCGGGCGAAAAAGGGATGGTATAAGGACGCTCCATCAAAGCTGCTTCCGTTGGGCCACAACGAAGAGGAGATTTAACCCTGTTCTGCATCTTATGCCTCGTCGAGATGCAGGAGTTCTATCTCATAGTCCTCAAGCCCCCCTTCCCGAAGGTTCGCCTCAACAAAGCTGACCACCCTGGATAAGACCTCGTTGGCATGGCGAGCATCCGACGATACACAGGCTACGCCTATGATGGCGTGCTGCCAATTGTCGTTGTCGCCTACTTCTGCTGCCGCAACGTGAAACTGATTTACGACGCGGGCCAGCAGCGACTTGAGGTCCTGGCGCTTATCTTTGAGAGAATAGTTTTCCGGCAAAAAGAGGGAGAGCCGGGCAGTACCTACAATCATAGAGCGAGAGCATAACCGAAGGCATAGTGCCTGAGCGAGAGGAGAAATTTCCGCGGGTTAGAGGCACCGAGCGGATTCGAACCGCTGGTCGAGCTTTTGCAGAGCTCTGCCTTGCCACTTGGCCACGGTGCCGTACGCTCAGCATTTATAACACAGGCGTGCGTGGAGTGTCAAGTTTGCAAAAGAACGAGGCGTCCATTATAATAATGAAGTCCGAAATCAGAGGGAGGCTCACTCGTTATTTCGATAGTAGGGACTCGCTCCCAGGAAAGCGGCTTATGAGATTCCAGGAGTTACTCCAGAACGGTCGCCTGGCATGGCGGCTCTTACATGATCCACGCGTGCCGCAGTGGGTCAAGGTACTGGTGCCTTTGGTAGTCGGCGTATACGTGATCTCGCCGATTGATTTCATCCCCGATTTTATACCGGTGCTGGGGCAGCTAGATGACGTAGGTGTGGTGCTTCTCGGCTTAAAGTTGATTTGCCGTCTATCGCCGCAATCAGTGGTGGAAGAACACAAGCGTGCGCTCGGCTATCAAAGTGTAGGAAGCTCTACAGGGGCCGGTAGCGGGACTGCACCGGGAGGCTATTGGAATATGCCGCCCAGTAGCGGCGGGGCAACCAGGAGCACAGCGCCCACAAGCGACGGAGCAGGCGGTACGATAGAGGGCGAGTACAAGGTAATCACACCCGAGTAGAGTTCTACGTTCACCTCGGCATCTTGAAGAGGAGTCAGATAGAAAATGGCGAAGAAAACAAAGACGAGCCAGCAGCGAATAAAAGAAGAGCAGTGGCGCAAGCGAATGTCCACACAGGCGGGAAGGACCCCCGGCAGCGCGGTAATGGACGTTGAAGATGCCGAAGCTGGGGTGCAACCTGACCTTCCGATGGGCCAGACCACATACACCACCACTGCTGCTCCTGCACCTGTAGCGCCAGCGCTCATGCCGCGTTCTACTACAACTCCTTCGCTGAGCGCCGCACAGCGCACACAATCTGCCGCAGCAGCCGCTGCTGCCCAGCGACGCGCTCAATCCACAGCTGCCCGTACTGCCCGTACACGTTTGACTACCAGCGCGATGAGCATAGACGAGGAGATGCACTATGTGCGCAGCGACATTCGCATGCTCATCGTGCTCACCATCGTCTGCGTGGCTATTATCGTCGCCCTCTCATTTGTGATTAAGTGACCCTATATTAGGAAAAAGTGAACAAACAAAAACAAGATGAAAACAGAGCAACAGAGCCGCATAGCGGCTCTGTTGCTCTGTTTTCGGGAATAAAAGCCCCTCCCCTTTATGGGAAGGCTTTATCATAGCACAA
Source organism: Chloroflexota bacterium (assembly GCA_015478675.1). Next base: position 5,942 of record JADMIH010000067.1, read on the forward strand.
TGCTAAAAGGCGTAAGGTGGTCTAGACCTCCTCCTCTTCCTCTTGCTCTTCCTCTTCGTACTCCGCTTCTTCTTCCTCATCGGTATCAGTGTCAGTATCTTCGGCATCATAATCGAAGAGGCTCTCGTCTTCTTCCTCCAGGCCGTAGCGCAAAGTGCCTTCACGCATGTAGGGCCTGTAAGCGCCCGCTGGCATCGCCTTAGGCGGAAATGAGAGCTTTCCGCGCTGGCTTGGATGCTGGTAAGTCTCTCGAACAATCAGGCTGATAGAGTTGCCCGAAACGGTGGTGACAGCCGCTGTGTAGCGGTTGCCTCCTTCCATCAAGCCGATGAGGCGTTTTGCGAGCTTCGGCTCGACCGAGCCAACGAACTGGCCTGCCTCGTCATACACCCGCAGCGCTGCCTCCTCAACCCGCAGGTCTACTCGGTCGCCTGCTGTTAGCTTGAGCAACACCGCCGGGTCACCCAGCTTGATAAGGGTAGTAAGCCCTGTCTTTCCTGTTTCTTCAATGAAGATGTTGGGATTGATGCGAGCCGATTCTGCGGCTCGCTGTTCACGCTTTACCTCTGCCTGAGTTGGGCCAGGCGCTTTATCGGCAAGGTGAGCAAGCCTCTCCACATTCTTCTTGGCGATAATGTTGTTCGGATCAAGCTCTACAGCCTTCTGGTAGGTAGCAAGGGCGTCTCGATAGCGCCCCATTTCCAGGAGTGCCTTACCGAGCCTGTTGTAGGCATCGGCGTCGTTCGGATATAACTCGATGATCTTACGGTTCACATCTGCTGCTTCCGACCACCGATTCTCCATAGCAAGAGCTATCGCCCGCTCCGGCAGCACTCGCCTCAATCTGATTCTATCTTCCGCTTGGTTTTGCATCATTGGATTTACCTCACTGTTCTACAGCCGCCCGCCCGACCTAGCCGCTAATCACTGCTTCTTTTGTATCGGACGGCTGTCATTTGATTCTTGTATGTAATATAGAACGTATAATTAGCCTATTTGGTTCAAAAGGTCAATACAGTTGTGAACATCGTTCTGCACATCGCGCCCGCTACCGGACCATACAGTGTACAGCCCACAGTGCAATCAGTGTGCCTGACAAGCACGACGAATATATCTACAATGTATACGTAATTGGATACTCTTTAGTTACCTGCGTGGGGGTGTTTCAGCTAGCCACGAGCACTATTTACGGGCAGTGAAGGGGCCGGCGACGGGGCCAGAGTGATGTCCATGCGGCGCGTTCTTCTCTTTAGAAGCTCTCTGAGCGGCTGCGGGGTGTCTTGTATAACGCGCACCAGCTGGCCTTGCATAGACCATGGGCCTGCCTCCTCCACCCGCACGCTCACCAGCTGGCCTGTGTGGTCAACTGGCTTCGCGCTGTCAGGGGGAAAGAAGATTATCTTGTTAGTTCGCGTTCGGCCCGACCACTTGCCGCGCTCCGTGCTTTCAACGAGCACTTCCATCTCTTCACCAACGTGGCGGCTATTCAGATCGCGCCCGATACGCTCCTGCAACTTCTCAACCGCGTGCAGGCGCAGCATCTTCTCTTCATGCGACACATCATCGGGCCATTCGGCGGCTACGGTGCCCGGCCTCGGAGAATAGGCTGCCACATGCACCTTATCGAACTGCACCTCCTGAAGGAGGTCCATTGTGTGCATGAACTGCTCGTGCGTTTCACCCGGAAAGCCAACTATTATATCGGTAGCCATTGATACGCCGGGTATTGTTTCTTTGATCCGCCGCACAAGGTCGCGGTAGTAACGCAGCGTATAGCGGCGTTTCATCCTCTTGATAACCTCGTCATCACCCGATTGCACAGGCAGGTTGATATGCTCCATCGCCTTTGGCAGTGACGCTACCGCGTCAATCAGCTTCTGCGCCATATCCTTGGGGTGAGATGTGAGGAAGCGGATACGCCAGAGGTCGTCTATGTCGTTCAGGCGCTCCATGAGGTCGGCAAGGTCGGTGCGCTGCGGCAAATCGTGCCCATAAGTGTCAACATTTTGGCCGAGCAGGGTAACTTCGCGCACCCCCTGCGTCGTCAGGTATTCCACTTCCCGGACAATATCCTCTATTGTGCGCGAGCGCTCTTTGCCCCGGCGAAAAGGGACGATACAGTAGGTACAGGTCTTGTTGCAGCCGTAAATAATAGGGATATAGGAGGCTATATTCCCGGCCTGCGCGGTGGGAAGCAGCCCTTCAAGGGCCAGGGCCACGCCGTATTCTCCAAGGTCGGGAGCCGAGTTATCAGGAAGCCCCACCAGGAAGTCGGTGACTGCGGAGGGCTTGAAAAAGATGTCTACCATAGGGAAGCGGCGGCGCAGCGTCGTCTGGTCCTCGCTAACCATGCAGCCGGTGAGAGCAAGGAAAAGGTTCGGGTTGTTCTTCTTGAGCCGGGCGACTTCACCTATTTTACCGACGATGCGGTCTTCGGCGGCCTGCCGGACAACGCAAGAGTTGAGGACCACAATATCGGCCGCGTCTATCTCAGCAGCTTCGGTATAACCGCGCCCCTGGAGAGCGGCAGCGACGTAGTTGCTGTCGGCCACGTTCATCTGGCAGCCGACAGTCCATATATAGTAGCTCTTATCTTTTGTATCTTGCATTCCTAAATCCTACTTCCGGCCCGCGCAACTCGCCGAATGGTTATTATACAGAAAAGGCCCCGCACTCGCAACCAAAGCTGGGAAAGATACATCTCAGGTCGTAGGCGGGCTGTCCCGCAGAGTGAAAGGTGAGGCGTGAGGTGGTTAGGGTAGTGGGTATTGCGTAAGTTGAGGAATAAAGATATACCCTCCATAATTCCTCACGCCTCTCCGAAGCAGCAGAGCTACGGGTATACTGGCTTGCCATCCTCAGTATCGAGGTAAATAGCATCGGTCGGGCAGGAGCGCGCTGCATCAATGAGGGTCTCATCGTCTACAGAGGTCGGGTCAACCAGATAAGCGATATTATCCTCATCAAGCTGGAAAACAGTAGGCGCTATATGGACGCAATTCGCCGCCCCTATGCACCGCCCCTGATCAATAGAAACTATCAACGTCATACAGCGTCCCTGAACTGCCCTACATAATACGCATCGCGTGATCATCTTATCCGCACCAACAGAGCCGAATAGCCGTAACTCCACGCAGTACGCGAGGCGATCCCCTACACCCTTTTGCCAAGCTCGTTTGGGGTAAGCTCGCCGGGGCCTTTCATGTTCTTCTGGCTGTCGTGGACTTCGCCGTACTTCTCGGCTATCTCCGACACCTCGACAAAGGCCTCTTCTAACGGCTCTTCGCCGCCAACCTCAGCAATATGCAATTCGCGCATGGCAAAGCGGTTGGCGACAGGCCGCTCGAACTTCAAGCCGGTCACTTCGATGATCTCCGCGATCATCTTATCGCCCTCTTCACAGGAGTTAAAGGCCACTTCAAGCGCCCCATCGGGCGCGCCCTGGTAAAGCTTGCTAACTCTAATGTTCATATTGATCCGCATATTGGTCTTCTCCGGCGGAGGAAGTTGTAGAACGTGGCGCGTAATCTGTGATGCGTAGTGCCGTAGCGCGTAAGTTGAGATTATAAACACTCGGCCTGTAATCTCTACGTATTACGATTTATACCCCAAAAGGGTTCATCGGCTTTTCACCTGTGTATATAAGCACGCTCTTTAGCTCGGTGTACAGGTCCAGAGCTTCCATGCTCAGCTCGCGGCCATAGCCCGACTGCTTATAGCCGCCAAAAGGCAGGCCAGGGAAAGCAGTGAAGGGTGTGTTTATTGTGACCACGCCCGATCTAATTTGCCCTGCCACCCGGTGCGCCCGCCCCACATCCTTCGTCCAGATCGTGCCTGCCAGCCCGTAGACCACGTCGTTCGCCAGTTGCACCGCCTCGGCCTCAGTCGAGAAGCGCATGATTGTGACCACAGGGCCAAAGATTTCTTCCTGCGCCACGCGCGCCTTATTGTCCACCCCCGTGAGCACAGTAGGCAAGTAGAAGTTGCCCTTGCCGGTGCCATCACCCGCCCTGGCGCCGCCTGTAAGCACTTCGGCTCCCTCCGAGCGGCCAATCTGCACGTAGCCGTCCACACGCTCAAGGTGCTTGGGAGAGATAAGAGAGCCGATCTGTGTTGAGGGGTCCATCGGGTCGCCCACTTTCAGGCGCTCGGCTTTCTCGACGAACTGCTCCACGAAACGGTCATAAATGCTGCCATGCACAAAGAGGCGTGAGCGCGCTTCGCACGATTGCCCCGCGCTGTAGTAGATAGCAAAAAGGGAGCCGTTCACCGAGTGGTCTACATCGGCGTCGTCAAAGACAATGTTCGGCGACTTGCCGCCAAGCTCCAGCGTCACGCGCTTGAGGGTGCCCGCCGCTCGGCGCATTATGTCGCGCCCCGTCTCAGTCTCCCCCGTGAAGGCTATCTTGTCCACACCTGGATGCTCCGCAAGGTATGTGCCTATCTCAACGCCGGGTCCAGGCAGAACGTTTACCACGCCCGCCGGAATACCCGCCTCAAGGCAAATCTCGCCCAACAGAAGGGCTGTCAGGGGTGTGGCGCTGGCTGGCTTGAGAACCACAGTGTTGCCTGCGGCGAGGGCAGGAGCCAGCTTCCAGGCAGCCATCATAATCGGGTAATTCCAGGGGACAATCTGCGCGCAGACGCCGATAGGCTCGCGCACCGTGTAGTTCAGAAAGGCGCCGGGCACAGGGATTGTGCTGCCCATTATCTTTGTGGCCGCACCCGCGAAGAACTCGAAGTCCTCTATAGCCTGGTCCAGTTCAGCCTTCGCCTGAGAGATCGCCTTGCCGTTGTTCGTCACCTCAAGTCGAGCGATTTCGTCCCGGCGGCTGCGCATGATTTGCGCGACTTTGTAAAGCGCACTTCCACGCCGCGCCGCGCCCATCCGCGTCCACTTGCCTTTGTCAAATGCCTCGCGTGCTGCCGCGACTGCCGCGTCCACATCTTGTTTACCCGCCTTTGAGACCGTTGCGAACTTTTCATTGGTGGCAGGGTTGATCGCGTCGAAGGTCTCACCCGAGGCCGAGTCCACCTGCTGTCCATTAATGAGCAGCTTCCAATGCGTTCTTTCCATCGTTCCCTGAGAAGGGTCCTGCGTCATAGTATTATCCACAACTCCTCCTTTTTCTGTGCTTATCTGATACTTTATTCTTTGCCCTTTTAATCCGCGACGTTCCTTTGGAAGGTCACTTTCGTGACTTTTACTCGCGCCAGCAACTCGCCTGGCACGCCGTTGCGCTTGCCGTATGCCTCGGCCTTCTCCGCGCCCATGTACCGGCCCGCGATGCGAGTTGCCCAGTAGAGCAGGTCGCCCGGCTCCTCACTAAACGCGACCACGCCCTCTATCATTGCAAATGAGAAAGGCGGAGCCTCGTCATCCACGCAAATGGCAAGGCGCGGATCGCGTCGCAGGCTAGCGCCTTTCACGGTATTTTCACCGGTAGTGAAGATGATCTCATCTCCGTCGAGCACAAACCAGACGGGCACGACGTGAGGGCGTCCGTTCGCACGCACGGTAGCAAGCTTGGCAGTGTGTGTACCTACGAGAAGGAAGTCGCGCAGTTCTGAGGAGATTGTAACTTCAGGCATAACTACACCATCTCGATTATAGTAGCGATACCCTGACCCACGCCTATGCACATTGTGGCAAGGCCATAGCGTCCACCTCGGCGGCGTAGCTCATGCACGAGGGTAGTCAGCAGGCGGGAGCCGCTGTTGCCCAGAGCATGACCGAGGGCGATTGCCCCGCCGTTGACATTTATCTTCTCAGGGTCCAGCTTCAAGTCGCGTATGCACGCCAGCGACTGAGCGGCAAAAGCCTCGTTCAGCTCTATGAGGTCCATGTCGTCCACAGTCAGCCCAGCCCGCTCCAGAGCCTTGCGAGTGGCAGGCACAGGGCCGACACCCATGCAGTCGGGGTTTACCCCTGCCACAGCCGAAGTAACTATGCGGGCCAGCGGCTTCAAGCCCATCTCGGCGGCGGCCTGCTTGCTCGTAAGGAGCAGCGCTGATGCCCCATCGTTGATGCCGGAGGCGTTGCCTGCGGTGACCGAGCCACCCTTCTTGAAGGCGGCATTGAGCTTGCCTAGCTTCTCAGGCGACGTGTCGGGCCGGGGGTGCTCATCTGTATCTACCACAACTGCATCGCCTTTGCGCTGAGGCACGATCACAGGCACGATCTCATCTTTGAATCGGCCCGACTCGATTGCCGCGCCTGCTCGCCGCTGGCTCTCGGCAGAAAAAGCGTCCTGGTCTTCGCGGGATATTTGCCACCGCTCGGCAACATTCTCGGCTGTCTCACCCATGCTATAAGGGTGGTACATCTCGGCAAGGCGCGGGTTGGTGAAGCGCCAGCCGATTGTCGTATCATATAGCTTCTGGTCGCCACGGGGCCACGCCTCGCTCGGTTTAGCCATTACAAATGGCGCACGCGTCATGCTCTCGACGCCACCCGCGATAAAAACGTCGCCCTCGCCCAGCTTGATAGCGCGTGCGGCGTCATTTACCGCCTGAAGGCCCGAACCGCACAAGCGGTTGACGGTAGCCCCCGCCACCTCTACGGGCAAACCGGCAAGGAGCGCCGCCATGCGCGCAACATTGCGGTTGTCCTCTCCTGCCTGGTTTGCGCAGCCCAGTATAACGTCCTCGATACGGCGCGGGTCCACCCCTGTGCGCTCTACAAGGGCCGATATAATCATAGCAGCGAGGTCATCGGGCCGCACATCCTTGAGCGCGCCGCCGTAACGACCCACAGGGGTGCGTAAAGCTTCTATTATATACGCCTCCGGTTTATCCATTTGCGCTGTCAACGTAAAACCTTCCTTCTGTAGCTCTATCCAAAGCTCCGCCTCAAACTTTTCTACGCGCCAGCCAACGGGCACACCTATAATTATACCACAGGCGCCAGGGGGCAAAACGGCCACGCGAAACGCTTTACTTTCCACTGTAACTGTTCAGAGTTGGGGGTGCGGGGCCAAGCCCCTTGTGCACCCCCACCTGCCCTCACCCCCAAACCCCCTCTCCCATGAAGGGAGATGGGGCTTTCTTCTTGGGAAGAGCCAGGAGTAAAGCCCCCTCTCCCCTTGTGGGAGAGGGGGTTGGGGGTGAGGGTGCGTTGGGGGTGAGGGTGCGCCTCCACAGCTACTCCTTGAAGATTGCTACACCCTAACTCTGAACAGTTACTTGCCACTGTCCGTTTGACACGACCATCTTTCCACAATATACTCGGCTTTACTATTCCCGTTCCCCTAGACCGGAGGCACCATCAATGCGCTTGTTGCGCCTATTCCTTTGCTTCACTCATCTATTTCCAGCCAAACCATCTATTAGCGCAAAGCTGCGTACTATATTCTGCTTTGCGCTAATCGGCTCCGCCGCTGTGCTGCCCTATGGAGGATCGCGAGAAGTATTGGCAGCCCGCGAACCCACAGGATCAGGCAGCGGCTCGCAAGCTCCACTTGTCACAGGCGCTGATTACACCCTCAAGGGCGCAAACTACGTAGGTGACGCCCCAGACACCAGAGAAAAGTCGTTCGATGGCACTCTGACGTTGCCTGCGGGCGGGCGTGAGGCCACCTATATGTCGGACCCAACCAGAGCGCCTATTGACTTCACCGATGTCGCGCCCCACTGGTGGGCTGATACGCCTGGCGGCACTACCGTCCAGGTTGAGCTGCGCACAAGCCCGGACGGCACGGTGTGGGCGCCGTGGGAGCAGGTAGATGAAGAAGCTGACATCATGGCACAAGACCCGATAACAGAGACCTTTGGCTCTCCTGTCTCCGTAAATCAGGTCGAGCGCACGCACAAATATGTGCAAAGTAGAGTGACTTTACGCACGGATAAGGTTGGCATCACCCCCATCTTACACGAGCTAACTTATACCTTCATCAACGCAGGCATAACCCCCAACCCACCTAAGCCTCAGGCTATGGCGCAAGGCACTCCTTCGGAGATACCTATGCCTTTAATTGTCAGCAGGAAGGACTGGGGCTCGCCGCAGGGTGAGAGCAGCCCCAAGTGGACGCCCAAGTACAAGCGCGTCACAAACATCATTATCCACCATACCGCGACCTCCAACAAAGACACCGACTTCGCGGCGCGTGTGCGGGCTATCTGGTACTACCATACGAATACACGCGGCTGGGGAGATATCGGCTACAATTATCTCATAGACCCCAATGGCGTGATCTACGAAGGACGCGCAGGAGGACAGGACGTTGAGGCAGGCCATGCCTACCCTTTCAACTCCAACAGCATGGGCATTGGCATGATAGGCAACTACATGACGGTCGCCCCTTCCGCCGCAGCGCAAGCCTCTTTGATAGATCTTATCTCGTGGAAAGCTAATCAGCGCGGAATAGACCCACTGGGTACAGGCACCTTCACGGGCTACACAGACTGCGGAGGCACAGTCACTTACACGCGGCCTAATATCGCGGGCCATCGCGACTTCAAAGGCACTGCTTGCGGGCAGGGCTTCAACACCTCAACATGCCCAGGCGACAAGCTGTGGAGCATGCTCCCGCAGATCCGCGCCGCGGTGGTCTCCGAGCAACCGGCTCAGCGAGCTATGTTCACGCAGCACGATACCCCGGGGAACATCGCGCCCGGCGCGACGGTGGATGTACACCTTACTGTACGCAACAGCGGCTCCGAGGCGTGGCCGAAGACAGGCCCAGGGGCGGTAACGCTGGGCTATAAATGGCTCACGCCTGATAACAAGGCGGTAAACGGGGGCTGGCAGGAGATCAGAACCAACCTGCCCACACCTGTCGCTTTCGCCGACACCATTACTGTGACCGCGAAACTTAATGCACCCAAAGCCTCAGGGCACTACGCCCTTATCTGGGATATGTATCGAGAGGGCATGGGCTGGTTTGCCGACCAGGGGTCGCCTGCCTTGAGGGTAGACGTGGTAGTTGGCAAAGGTGTTGGCGACAAGGCGGCCCCTACATCTTCGGTTCTCCCCCTTCCTGTTTACAGCAACAATCCTGAGATAGATGTGCGCTGGACCGGGCAAGACGAATCCGGCGGCAGCGGCCTGGTCTCATATGACGTTCAGTACCGGACCATACCTAACGGCCAATGGACCGACTGGAAAATGGCGACCTCGCAGACCCAGGCCGCCCTTGATGGGGACAACGGCTATACATACGAATTCCGCAGTCGGGCGCGAGACGCCGCGGGCAACGTTGAAGAGTGGCCCGACAAAGCCGACGCTTACACGAGCATAGACACCAGCCCGCCTGCTCTGGCAATAGACACACCGGTGAACGGAGCGCATGTGCAGCCTGGCGATCTGATTGTGCGCGGGCGAACCGAGCCTGGGATATTCGTAGCCGTAAACAACCAGCGTGCCGACGAAGCGGCGGGCGTCTTCACTTCAACTGTGCAAGCGAGTGGGCGAGACTTCGTGATCCATGTTACAGCAGCAGACCCGGCGGGTAACGTCTCCAGGCTGGAGATAACTGTCCAGGCAGCAGCCAGATACAACGACGTCTCTATGTCGCGCCCCGACTTCCTGGCTATCGAGTCGCTAAGCGACGAAGGCGTAATCAGCGGCTACAGCGACGGCTCCTTCAGGCCCGATAGCACGTTGACAAGGGCGCAGCTTGCCAAGATGCTGGCGATTGCTTTTCAGTGGGGTCTGATCAAACCCGCTGAGGGGAGATTCAGCGATGTGCCTGGTGATAGCTGGATGTTCCCATATGTCGAGACCGCCGCCGCACGCGGCGCGATGGAAGGCTACTCCGACGGCACCTTCGGGCCAACCGATCCTATCTCTCGTGGAGAGGTAGCACGCAGCATTGTGCTCGCAGCGGGCTGGCAGATAAGCTCTACGCACACAGGCTTCTCCGACGTGCCAGCAGATAGCTCGCTAGCCGGCTACGTAGCAACGGCCCACGCGCACGGCATCGTGACCGGAGATGAGGAAGGAAACTTCTACCCCAGCGCCCTGGCAACCAGAGGCGAGGTAAGCACCATCTTCTACAGCCTGATGCAAGCTCTACACCCGCCGGCCCCGGCAAAGCCAAAAGACGACCAACCACAGCCATCAAGCCAGGGTCAACAGTAAAGCTTTCATGAAGAGAGACACTACTGCTCGGAGCAGTAGTGTCTCTCTTCATGAAAGCTAAGCCCCTCACTTGTGGGGCTTCTTGTGCATGTGCGTAAAGCTAAGAACCTAGATACGCTCTTTGGAGCAAGTTCTGCAAGAATTGTATCAGCAGGATTATTACTATTGGTGAGAAGTCAATCGGTATCGGCAGGATCCTGCTGATGACAGCACGCACCGGGGCGAGCAGAGGCTCGGTAATATCGAGCAACAATTGCGACCAGCGATCTCGACCCAACGGGTAGAACCACGACAGTAGCGCGCGTGCAATGATCGCGAGTGTAATCAGGTTAAGAAGGCCAATCGCCAGATTATAAATTGTATCCATTAAAGAAATCTCCATACGTCCATATCAATGGTCCTATTATATACGTTTCTGTGGGTGCGCAAGTTGCACGTAGTAAATAGCAACAAAGGGGTTGCCAGAGATGGCAACCCCCTTGCCTTCAAGAGCAGCTAATCTAACTTTCTTCTTCAGGCCCGCCAGCCCCTTCTTCAGCGCCTTCGGCAATCTCAGCGGCTGCTTCCTCAGCTTCCACTTCTTCCTCAGGCTCGGCACGTAGAGCTGTTACCTTCGCCACTAGCTCGTCTCCACTCGTGAGCACAGTAACGTTGCCCGGCACAGCCAGGTCAGAAACGTGAATAGTCTTATCCAGGTCGTCGAGAACGCTTGTGTCAACCTCAATCAGAGGCAAGATGTCGCTGGGCAGTGCGCGTATCTGAATGTGGTCTAACGCCTGTAACAGCACGCCGTCGCCATTCTTCACGGCGGGTGACTCGCCGGTGAGCACCAACTGCACAGTGGTCGTGATCTCTTCGAGCAAGTTCACCACCATGAAGTCAACATGGGTAAGGTTATGGCTCACCGGATTACGCTGCACATTGTGGATGAATACTTTACGGGGCGTAGCGGTGTCGCCTATCTTCAGGTCTACCAGCGTATTGCTGCCCGCGTGCAGATAGACGCGGTCAAGCTCCCTATGGAGAACCTGTATGCTTTCTGCTTTTACCTCGTTGCCGTACACTACGCCCGGCACAAGGTCCTCTCGCCTGAGTTGTTTGCTCTGCTTGCCCGTGATCTCACGAGGCTGCACTACCAATTCATATGTCTTATGCTCGTTCGCCATTAATAAAGAAACCTCCTAGGCACGCTGCAATATCTTGCTTTTGTCAATCAGCGATTGCTGCGACTCCGGGTCGAATGCGTGCATTTTGTCCATATTGAACGCTACTTCTAACGTGTTGCCGGGCTGCACCTCTGTGCGCGAGTCCATTCTAGCTACAAGGGTAGTCTGCCCGTTGATCAGGTACATAGAAACTTCGGTGCCCATCGGCTCCACGACGTCTACCTGCGTGCGCACCATCGCGAGATCATCCGCACTCTCGTCCTCGTCAAGCGCGCCTGTGGCAAAGCGGGCATCATGGATATCCTGCGGCCTCATGCCGAAAACAATTGTCTTGCCTACGTGCGGCGCGATATAGCTGCGGAAACGAGCCGGTATCCTCAGCTTCATCCCGCCCGTCGCGCTCGTAGTATCTGACGAAACAAAGAGATCATCGCCTTGCTGCGTGACAGTCGCATTGAGCAGGTTCATAGACGGCGAGCCGATGAAGCCCGCGACAAATATATTTACAGGGTTGTTGAATAAGATGAGGGGCGTATCCACCTGTTGCAGCACGCCGTCTTTCATGACCGCAATGCGGTCGCCCATCGTCATTGCTTCTACCTGGTCGTGGGTAACATAGACGGTAGTGGTCTGTAGGCGCTGGTGCAGCTTGTTGATTGTGGCTCGCGTTTCGACGCGGAGCTTGGCGTCAAGGTTAGAGAGCGGCTCATCCATAAGGAAGACCTGAGGCTCGCGCACGATGGCCCGGCCCAGAGCAACGCGCTGTCGCTGGCCGCCAGAGAGCTGGCGCGGCTTGCGGGTGAGCAGATGCTTGATCGCCAGGCCATCCGCCACGCTCTCCACACGGGTCTTTATCTGGTCCTTAGGCATGTGGCGCAGCTTGAGAGCAAAGGCCATGTTGTCAAAGACATTCATGTGCGGGTAGAGGGCATAGTTCTGGAAGACCATAGCGATATCGCGGTCTTTTGGGGCCACGTTATTGACAACGCGCCCTGAGATAGAGACCGTACCGCCGGAGATCTCCTCAAGGCCCGCGATCATCCGCAAGGCAGTGGACTTGCCGCAGCCCGATGGCCCGACCAGCACCATGAACTCCTTGTCCTTTACCTCGAGGTTCAGATCGGTTATGGCCGTAACGTTACCGTACCGCTTGTATACCTGGTCGAATACTACGTTTGCCATCTCTCTCCTCCTTTACACGTAATGGTTTCTGTGGCCTATATTCCGACTTATCAGCGAAAGTTTTCCAGA
>JADMIH010000321.1 GCA_015478675.1 Chloroflexota bacterium
GTGGGCTAGTGGGCTAGTGGGCTAGTGGGCTAGTGGGCTAGTGGGCTAGTGGGCTTCTTTCCCAAGATAAGCTCTCGCTCTAGCCTTGCAGCACTTGACAGTTACCCTAAGGCAAGACCCTTCCCACGCGTGGGAAGGGTCTTGCCTTAGGGCAGGTTCTCCACTGCCTGGGGCCAGAGGGCACCTGACCTTACTGGCTGATGCCTAGAAAGACAATCGTATGGTTGCGGCTCAAGCTGCTATTGGCGATTGCTTGCTGGGTGGCTGAACCTACCAGGAAGTACTTTACAGGACGCAGGAAAGGCGCTGCGCTCTGCTCATACTCCTGCTTTGCATCGCCTGATATACTCTGCTCAACCAGAGAGCGTATCCCTGATATATCCATGTATTCGATAACGTTGCTGTCGTTCGGTAGATGCTTTGATAGATCGCGCCACTCGGTGGTGCTGCCAAAGCCTTTGCCTGCTTCCTGCGATACTGCCCCGACCCGCGCTTTAGCGGCTTCAACATCCTTATCGAAGACGAAGATCAAGCGGTCGTTGGCGACACCGTAAAGAGCGCCGACCTCAGGGGAAAGTTCGTAGAAAGCGCCACCTGCCAGATCAACCTTCGCTGCTTCACCACCGGAGATAGAGGCGGCAAGCTTATCTACAACGTTTCTGGCCCTGGCTGTGTCCGCAGGGTTCAACTTCAGCTGAAACACTACGGAAGGCGAAGGTGAGCCTGAGCTGCTATCGGCACCGGCGCTGAGTACGTAGTCGCCACCAAGAAGGGGCAGCACATCGTTCTCCAGGTTGAGGCCGGTAGACTGCTCCATCTGCTGTAGCGCCGAGTCGACCGAGTTGTCCCCCGAAGCCTGGCCTTGCTTGCGAAGGGCAGCCAGAACCGATTGCAGAGCAGTCTTGAGATCTGTGCCTACCAGGAAGCCAAGCGAGCCGGTGGGTATATCGTTCAGTGTGCCGGCAGCGGGCTTGGCGTCAGGATTTATCGTCACTCCTGCACCTTGCAAATCGGCCTGTGAGGCTATATCTATCTGCAACCCGCCATCTTGCCCGCTGAGGGTCATTAACATCGCACCGTTTGCGCTTTGCAACATACCATTGCTGAACGTTTCGGGCGCGGCAGTTTGGATCTCCTTGTATATGTCAGTGAGATCAATGTAAAGGGATGCTACTCGATCCGTAGGCACCTGGCCGGAGAGATACTTGAAGTTCTCAGCATCCTTGAGGCCCGTCTGTGCCTTGTAGCTATCTATCATGGCGCGTACAGGCTCGATTCTGCCGCCGACCACTGCGGTGGAGGTGTCCTTGAGCAGCGTAAAGTAGATGGTATTCGTGCCTGTGATATATTCGTGTATATCCATACCCCCGTAGCTCTCAGCCACACGGCTCTTAGCGAGGTCGTCGGTCTGGCGCTTGAGGTCAGCGAGCGGCCCTTTCTTGTTCAGAGGGTTGAAATCGAGGTCAACAATGCCAACCACATTGCGGCCAAGAAGGTCTCCCGCGGTGCTCTGCACATCGCTGTCGCTGCTGGAAGCATCTTTGAGCTTTTGCAGGTCGGCTGTGCTCGGCGGCAGTAGAGCAATTGTCACGTTGTTGCCGAGATAGCTGGATATAGCATCGAAGTCGCTGATGCCGGGCGTAGCTCCAGGCGCGGCTATACCCGACATTGCACCGAAGTCGCTCGCTTGCTGAGTCATCTTGGCCCACGCCTCTTTGAAGCCGGGCTGCGCCTCAAAAGCTGCGCGCATCTTGTCGAAGGCAGCTTTCTGCGTGCTGCTCAAGTTAGGGTTAATGGTCAGGTAGGCGAGGGTATTGCTCGGTAGAATGCGCTCGACAGCCACAGCCGGAGCATTGAGCACCCTGTTAAAGGCGAAGTAAGCGCTTGCACCGCCAGCCGCAAGCAACAGAATAACGATCAGCCCGACAACCAGAGGGGCTTTGCTGCGCTTTCTGGCAGTAGCCACCTGGGTAACAGGCGGGCTATAAGGCTGCTGGTATTGCTGTGGGTACTGTTGTGGGTATTGTTGCGGCTCTGTGTACTGTGGCGGGGCATAATTTGGCTGCTGTTGCTGGTAGCCAGCGCCAGGCGTCTGATAGCCCACACTCTGAGGTGTGCCTATAGGCTGGGTAGGCTGTTGAGGAGGCGTGTAAGGCCGGGTTACGGGTACTTGAGGCGGGCTTTGCTGCGGCTGTGGCTGTTCAGCGGGCGGGCTATTATCTATACGCTCGCCCGTCTGCGGATCGAAGCGCCACTTT
>JADMIH010000068.1 GCA_015478675.1 Chloroflexota bacterium
TATAAAAAAGCAATAGCTTCTGCAAATTGGTGTAGGGCTTATGCGTGCTAAATCAAGCAGAGGAAAACGTTTTGCCGCTGATTGGTTTTGGGCCTGAGAAGCCCTGGGCCGTAAGCACTGCCCCCAATTGGGAGTTCTCTTGCTGGGTCCTCATGCACACAGAACCGCTCAATTCGTCTGACGCATAGGCCCTGCAAATTGGTGAGGAATAGCCTGATTTCTGTGACTGTTGTGCTCATTCCTTTCTGGACGTAAGAGATATAATGGATATACATCAAGATCATATAAAGGCGCAACAACTATGAGAGCCACCGCGACTACATGGCTATCAGCCGCTACTTCTCGCTCCCATAGCGCCAGATTGCGGGCCTATGCCGCGCTTGGGCTGGGGGCTGTCTGCATCGGCTTTTCGGCTATCTTCACCAAGTGGGCAATTGTGCCTGGGCCTGTCTCCGCCTTTTATAGGGTGGCGATTGCTTCTGTTGCTCTTGCGCTGCCTCTGGCTTTGCACGTGGCTCGTCAGCAGGCCAAAGGCCCTGCGCTCTTGCCTGGAGATGCCAAAAGGAAGATGTCGTCTGTAGGACTGGCTCTAACCGCGCTGGCGGGCCTCTTTTTTGCCCTCGACCTCGGCTTCTGGAATACCTCGCTCGCCTATACCTCGGCTGCCGACTCGACGTTGCTCGGCAATATCTCTACTTTGTGGGTGGCGTTAGGCGCTCTCCTTTTGTTCCATGAACAGCTAAAGCGGCGCTTCTGGAGCGGGATGCTGCTGGCCCTTGTGGGTGCTGCTGTGGTGGTTGGGCGCGATGCTTTTGAAGGAGCAACCCTGGGGTTGGGCGACTTGCTTGCGGTGGGGAGCAGTCTCTTCTACGCATCCTATATGCTCTGCACTCAACGTGCCCGTCGCTATGTGAGCACGCTGCCATTCATGTGGGTGTCATCGGCGGTCGCCACTCTGTTCTTGCTTGCGTATCTGCTTGTGGTGGGCGATCCACTCTCCGGCTTTTCGGCGCAAACTTACCTGGCGTTGCTGAGCCTGGGCCTCGTCTCTCACGTGCTTGGCTGGCTATCCATCAACTATGCGTTGGGCCATCTACCCGCCTCCATCACAGCTGTGACCTTGCTGTTGCAGCCGGTGATAACCGCCCTTGTAGCGGTGCCTCTCCTCAGCGAAAATCTTAGCTTCTACCAGATCGGCGGCGGGGTTCTGGTTCTTCTCGGTGTCTATATAGTCAACAAGCGCTGATATCCTGGGTGTTCAGCTCAGTAGCGCCAGCACAAGGGCGTCGAAGGGGGAGCCAAGGCCTCAGTCAGCCCACAAGGGGTGGGGCCTGGGCCTTGCCTTAGCACAACGCTGGGTTACGGTGGGTAAAAGTGTTCGGGGTAGGCTTTTCCACTATATAATAAGAAGTGCATACTTAATTTAGAGAGGTACCGTCCTTTGGGAGATTACATACAGCGCTTTATGGAAAACCAGGGGCCCCTCGGCCCGCACCCCAAGCATTATACAGGCGGTTGGGTAGAGCTTATCTGCGGCAGCATGTTTTCAGGTAAGACCGAAGAAGTGATCAGGCGTGTGAAGCGGGCACAGATCGCGCACCAGAAGGTACAGGTCTTCAAGCCACGCATAGATACCCGATACTCGACTGGGCAGGTAGCTTCGCATAGCGGCGCACTCTACTCGGCTACCCCCGTAGCGCACTCTTCAGATATAGAGCCTCTCATCGAGCCGGATACGACCGTGGTGGCTATTGATGAGGCGCAGTTCTTCGATGAGGGGGTAGTTGACCTGTGCCGGAGGCTGGCGCATAGCGGCGTTCGAGTGATTGTTGCCGGGCTTGACCTCGATTTCCGTGGGGAGCCATTTGGCCCTGTGCCCCGACTCATGTCCGAAGCCGAAATGGTAGATAAGCTACAGGCGATCTGCGTGGTATGCGGAGCGCCCGCCAGCCGCACCCAGCGCCTTATTGACGGCCAACCCGCAGCTTATAATGACCCTATAATCATGGTTGGTGCGCAAGAGAATTACGAAGCACGCTGCCGACACTGCCATGACGTGCCTGGCAAGCCGAATAGTATCTCCCCGAAGAGTGTATCAGATGATGATACGCCAGCACACCCTGGAAAGAAAGCAGGTGGTGACGGCCAACCCCCTCTGCGTGTTATTCCTAACGACAGGATAGAGCCAAAGCTGGCGCGTCTATAGCCATGTCATTCAGGCGACGATAGCCGTCAAGGGACTGCCATGCGCCATTTGCTATAATTCTTTACATGGAAACAATAATCAAGCCTGAAGTTCAGGCGAATCATCTTAGATATAATTCTGCAACCTTCTCACTGGATGACACGCTGGCCTCAGGGCAGTGCTTCCGGTGGAAGCGGCAGCGCGACGGCTGGTGGCACGGCGTTGTGGGGCGCTCTATAGTCGCTATAAAGCAGGAAGGAGAGCTATTCACGTGGTGGACCTTTCCTGAGCCTGGTAACGCGACGCTGATTAGCGACTACTTTCAACTGGACGTAGACCTCGCGGAGATCGTGCGCCGGATTACAGATGCTTGCCCTTCGGCAGGGGAGGCGGCTGCACGCTGGTCGGGGCTGCGATTGGTGAGGCAGGACCCGGAGGAGTGCATACTCTCGTTTGTTTGCTCCACAGCCAACAGCGTGCCGCGCATCGCGTACTCAATCAGCAGGTTCAGCAAGGAATACGGCGAGCCGCTTGGCGAAGTGGATGGCGAGACCTACTATTCGTTCCCCACAGCGCAGGCTTTGGCGAAAGCCGACCCTGCTCACCTGACAAAGCTTTCATCTCTTGGCTTCAGGGGGCGAAACCTGGTGCGTGTGGCGCAGCAAATCGAAGAGCGCGGGCCGGGGTGGGCCGACTCTTTGCGCGAGATGCCATACGATCAGGCGCACAAGGAGCTTGTGGGTATACACGGTATTGGAGCAAAGATCGCGGATTGCGTCTGCCTCTTCTCGCTTGATAAAACGGAAGCTGTGCCTGTGGATACCCACGTCTGGCAGTTAGCCAGGGCGCTCTACTTCCCCGACTGGACAGAGCGCAAGAGTATCACGAGCGCGACGTACAACATGGTCCGCCAGGCTTTTATCGACCGCTTTGGCGAGCTTGCGGGCTACGCCCAGAACTTCCTATTCTATGATCACTTCTCCAAGCACTGGGGCGGTGTAAGCCCGCTGCTGAAGGGAATGAGGGGTGAGGAGTAAGATGACGCTCGGCTGCTGCAATGCGCCGCAAATGAGTAGCCTCAGAAAGTAAGGCAGGCAAACGGTCAGACAGCCACAGTATCCACAGGTATAGTTGTCGCGAGCAAATACCTGTGCCTGTAGCCGCAGAGGAATTCTATGTTTTGACTGTGGAAGCACTGAAGGCTGGATAACATTCGACAAACTACGCCGCGCGCCATCTTCATTCCCCATCGCTAGATGCTCTAGTGCCCTTCCCACGAATTCAATCCCGGGATTTTTGCCTGCGTCAGGATTCGACTTCATATGAGCGACTCATCCCCCTCCCAAAGGTCGCGCCTTCGCTAGCCCTATCCTTCTTGGGTAGCCCGGTGGGGTTGGTCTGACCTTGCTGATGGCTATTACGTAGCGTTCCTCTTCCTCTCCTTGTAGGCGAAACTGGTGGAGTTTTGGCTCTCCGCCGCCGAGGATTTTGCTCGCTTTCACGGCTTCACGAAGCTCTGTGCTTATATCGCCTTTCTTAGGGGCCAGCATCCAGCCTCCCGCTTTCACCAGCGGCAAACAATATTCGCAAAGCACAGGTAAAGAGGCGACTGCGCGGGCGGTGACGGCGTTGTATCGCGCCCTATGCGCTTTGTTCAAGCCTAGCTCCTCAGCGCGTGCTGTTACGACCTCTACATCTTTGAGATTTAGCGCCTCCGCGAGGGCCTTCAAGAAGGTGGCTTTCTTGCCTATCGAGTCGTTTAGCACCAGATGAATATCAGGCCAGATTATTTTCAGAGGTGCGCCTGGGAAGCCCGCGCCGGCGCCTACATCGAGAAGGCTGAAGCCCGCGGGCGGCTGCTGTGGGCGCGGTTGCCCCACTGGGGTTAGCTCATCGAGCAAGGTGGCTCCTACTGTGAGGCTATCAACGAAGTGGCGTATCTGCACCGCCTCGTAGTCTGTGATGGAGGTCAGGTTGATGCGGCTATTCCAATCGAGAAGAGTTTCATAGTAGAGTTGAAACCGGCTCTGCTGGCGCTCGGATAGCGTGAAGCCGAGGCGTGCCGCGCCCTCAACAAGAGGGGTAAGGTCGTTAGTGGGTTCGTCAGACATAGATGTGGCTAAAGGTACCCTTGCTCTGCGAGACGGTTCTCACAGAGCAAGATTGCGAGTGCGCTCGCCCCGTCGCGAATCCGGCCCGAACGAGCAAACCCAAGCGCCTCAGCGATTGGCACAGGGTAGATTTCTATCAACTCCGTTTCTTCGAGGGTTTGCCTGCTTTGTAGTTCCACGCCCAGGGCCAGAAAAACGTGGAAAGGCTGAGCGCTATTGCCATTGGATGCGTAGAAGTGGGTAACATAGCTCAGATCAGAGCAAGTCCCACCTATCTCTTCGAGCAGTTCTTTGCGTGCGACTTGCGCCAGGCTAGCGCCCTCAGCATCGTGGATGCCGCCCGCGGGCACTTCAAGGCACCACTCGTCTACTGTGTAGCGATACTGGCGTATGAGCGCCAGATTGCCGTCTCCGGTGACAGGCACTATCACGACCGCGCCCGGATTATCTACATAGGTGAAGGTGATTTCGCCTTTGCCCTTTAGCTGCACGCGATCTTGCCTCAGCTTGAGCCATTTTGTGGCAAAGGGGTAAGTCGTCTCGAGCAAATGCCAGCCCGCTTTCTCACCCTCCGGCTTGTCGCCCTTATTCATCTCTCTACCAGCTCGATCCTGTTTCCAAAGGGATCGTAGACGTAAAAGCGTCTAGCTCCTGGTATAATCTCAGCTTCAGAGGTAGGCACATTGTGCGCTCTCAGATGTGTACGCAAAGAGTCGAGCTCGCGCACAAGCAACGCCGGGTGCGCTTTGTGGGCGGGAACGAACGGCTCTTCCAGGCCGATATGCAGGTCTCCGGCTCCGGTGGCGAACCAAACGCCGCCATTTGCTTTTAGAGACTCCGGCTTCTCGAGCTCGCGCAGAGCCAGCAGCCCGCCGTAGAAGGCGCGTGCCTGCTCCTCGGCTTGAGGAGTGCGCGGCGCGGCAACCTGCACATGGTCAAGGCCAATTACTGGCATCCTCTACCCCTTCTCTATCAGGCGATATGTGCCCTTAAGGTCGTGCAGATTTGGGCATCCTATTGCGAACATGGCTATTCTCATCTGGTCGCGCAGCACGCTGCCTAGCTCGACCGCGGCTTCCGCCGATATAGCGGCAGCTTTGAGGAAGGGCCGCGCCACCCCCGCAAGGTCAGCGCCCAGAGCTATGGCTTTTGCGGCGTCTATGCCGTTGCGTATACCGCCGCTTGCGAAGAGCTTCTTTTCTGGTAGGACACCTGCTTCGGCTATTGTTTTGAGGCTGATGGCGGTAGGTATACCCCACTCTGCGAAAGCCTCAGCCACAAGGCGGCCATGCTCTGTGGGGATGCGGTGAAGCTCTACCTGGCTCCACGATGTGCCGCCCGCCCCTGCTACATCAATAGCCGCGACCCCTGCCTCCCAGAGCAACCGGGCTGCGTCGAGCGATATTCCCCAACCCACCTCTTTGACGATCACAGGCACATCTATCTCACGGCAGACTTGCGCTATCTTATCCGCCAGCCCTGCGAAGTTGGTGTCGCCTTCGGGTTGCACCGCCTCCTGCAAAGGGTTCAGGTGCAAGATAAGCGCGTCGGCCCCGATCATATCAACGGCACGCCTGCACTCGTCAACACCATAGGAATAGTTGAGTTGCACCGCGCCGATGTTGGCGAAGATAGGTATGTCGGGCGCGAAGGGGCGCACCTGGTAAGTGGGCGCAAGCTCAGGGTGTCGCAAAGCGGCACGTTGAGAGCCGACGCCTATTGCCAGGCCAACTTCTTGCGCGGCGACGGCCAGGTTGCGGTTTATCTCCTGCGCCTGGGGCGCACCCCCTGTCATCGAGGAGATGAGGAGCGGCACTTTCATCTTCCGACCCCACAGCTCGGTGGAGGTGTCTACATCTTGCAGCTTTATTTCAGGCAACGCTTGATGTACGAAGCTGTAGCACTCAAAGCCCGCTGTAATCTCCCGCCCGCTAACGTCCTCTTCCAGGCAGATGCGTATGTGATCGCCCTTGCGCTTCTCTATGCTCATGGCTGCTCCCCTTTGCAAGCTCCCGGGTGAAAGGTAAGGTTCCAGGGTTTTGTATTCTCAGCGACGATCTGCTGACGCACCGCAAGAGCTTCGTCCAGATTGTCCGTGCATATTCGTTTTATCCCAACTTCAATCATTCTGCGTAGCGTGTCGCTGTCGTTCGCCGGCCCACAACGCACATCCACTCCCGCGCAGCCTATTCGATTGAGAGTGTCGCTCGAAATATGCTGAGGCAACAAGTGGACAGTCCTTGTATTAGCTAGCTGAGCACGATGCACAGCATCATACGCTATTACGTCGGAGTCCATCCAACTTTCTGGACGGCATATCAAAGCAGTGTCGAGTCCTGGGCATGCTTGCTGGATAGCTAAGAGAAGAGATGGCTCAAAAGAAGTAACCGCGAAAGTATCCCACTGCTGCCGGTAATCGCTGAGCGCTTTACTTACGATGCCAACGGCTTCAGGCTCCGGCCCTTTCAGCTCAATTTCCAGCCCGATGCGCCCGCTAAACTGCTGCAACACCTCGGATAGGAGCGGGATTTTGCATTCACTTCCAGCGACTTGCGTGTCCCGTAGCGCATCGCATGTGTAGTCGAAGATGGGGCCGAGAAGTGGCGTGGTCACGCCCATGTAGAAGTGGTGATAAACCACCGCAACTCTGTCCCTCGTGAGTCTCATATCAAGCTCAATCCACTCCGCGCCCAACTCCACAGCACGCTCGAATGCCTCCATAGTATTTTCTGGGGCATACATAGTAGCGCCTCTGTGGGCGACAATCTCAAAAGGCGGCATAATTTCTCCCTGATAACTGCCAAAAGACGGCTAATTTCTGATCCCTGGCCCTCTACTTTACCACTTCCAGCACAAATAATAGCTCCTGCCCTGGGATTATATACGCTAAATGCTCTTCATAGAAAGAAAGGAAGAGATTTATCAGACGCATCAGCGTGCGATTGGCGGGCGTGAGCGGGCGCATGGTCATTCGGGCTACCAGCTTGCGGAAGCGCACCGTTGAGTAGTCGTAGTTGACGAGGCCGGTGCCGAGGCAGAGATAGTCGAAGCTGCGCGAGGAGAAAGCGTGGGTGTGGGTTGGGTCGGTGTTGAAGTTGAGGCTGGTGAAGTACGGTACGCGTATCCATATGCGGCCTTGCGGCTGCGTGATGCGGTGCAATTCCTCCATGACCTGAACGATACTATCAAGATGCTCCAGCACATGCTCGCAGACAACCGTGCCGAAGGTAGAGTCGTTGAATGGGTAAGGGAAGGAGTTGAGGTCCCACACCACATCGGGATGCGTGCGCGGGTTGATGTCGAGGGTAATCGCGCCTACAATTTTGCGCTTACCCGCGCCTATGTGCAGGAGGAGTGATTTATTGTTGGGGGTGTACTGCTCAGGCCGGCTTCTACGTGAAACTATGTTGGAAGGTAGCGAGGCAGTCAAAGGCATTGTATAAATGGAGCATTATCTGTAGGTGACGCCAAGTCGTAACTCGTAACTCTGCCGAAGGCAGGAGATACAGCTAATCTTTGTGCGCGGCTGCTACTGCGCGGCTGCTACTGCGCGGCTGCTACTATCGTGCGCTGCACCAGGTAAAGGTCTGAGAAGTGCTTTTTCACCTCACGTACTATGCCTTCTGCTGACATATTGAACCTGTCGCGCCACATCGCCTGTGGGCCATGATCCACGAAGATATCAGGCAAGCCTATAGAGTGTATCTTCGGCTCAGAGAGGTTGTCGTGCGAGTGAAAGAACTCCAGCACAGCATCACCGAAGCCGCCAGGTATAGCGCCTTCTTCGACAGTCAGGATGCGGCGGAAATTAGCGCCCAGATTGGCAAGTAGCTCTTCGTCTACAGGTTTGGCGAAGCGAGCGTTTATCACGGCAGCTTCTATACCGTCTACAGCCAGCATGTCGGCGGCTGCCATAGCCGCGTTTACCGGGCTGCCATAAGCAACAATCGCCAGGTCGGTGCCTTTGCGAAGCACCTCAGCCTTGCCGATGGGCAGCGCCTGTAGCTCATCGTCCATCTCGACGCCGTAGCCGTTGCCACGCGGATAGCGGAAGGCTATAGGGCCATCATGCTGTACAGCGGTGTAAACCATGTGTCGCAGCTCGTTCTCGTCTTTAGGAGCCATCAGCACCATGTTGGGTATAGGGCGCAGGTATGAGATGTCGAATGCACCCTGGTGTGTGCGTCCATCGTCGCCAACCACACCACCTCTGTCCATCGCGAAGACGACGGGCAGCTTCTGTATGCAAACGTCGTGTATCACCTGATCATAAGCGCGCTGCAGGAAGGTCGAATAGATAGCGCAAACCGGCTTGATATTTTCGCAGGCCAACCCCGCCGCGAAAGTCACGGCATGCTGTTCGGCTATGCCCACATCGAAGAAACGATCGGGGAAGACATCAGCAAACTTGTTGAGTGACGTGCCATCGGGCATGGCGGCGGTGATAGCTACCACGCGCTTATCTATCTTTGCTATCTCTATCAAAGCGTCGGCGAAGACCTCCTGGAACCTGGGCGCTGTGGGCCTGGGCGCTCCCATTTTGCCCGGCGGAGAAACGGCGTGCCACTTTACGGCATCTTCCTCGGCTACAGCATGGCCTTTGCCTTTGACGGTGAGGGCATGGATGAAAACGGGGCGCTCACACTGTTTAGCCGCTTCGAGCACCTCGATAAGCTGGCCTATATCGTGCCCATCTACAGGCCCAAGATAAACGAAGCCCAGCTCTTCCCAGATCATAGAGGGCACTACGAACTCTTTGACCGAGTTCTTGAAGCGCTTGCCGAAGCCGAGCATTTTCCGGCCCATCGGCACATGGGTAAGCACCCGTTCGACGCCCATCTTGGCGCGGCTGTAGCGTGGGTCTGTACGCACGTTATAGAGATACTTGGAAAGAGCGCCAACATTGGGCGCAATAGACATCTCGTTGTCGTTTAGTATTACGATGAACCGGTGATTCGAGTGCCCCGCGTTATTGAGCGCCTCGAAAGCCATGCCCCCCGTCATCGCGCCGTCGCCTATGACAGCCAGCACATGATTTCTCTCGCCTTTGAGGTCGCGAGCTACAGCCATACCATAAGCGGCTGATATAGATGTTGAGGCGTGGCCGGCGCCAAAAGCGTCGTGTACGCTCTCCTCCCGCGAAAGAAAACCGCTGAGGCCCCCGTACTGCCGGATTGTATCAAACTTATCACGTCGGCCCGTGAGTATCTTGTGAGGGTATGCCTGGTGCCCCACGTCCCAGACAATTTTGTCCTGGGGCGAGTTAAAGACCTTATGAAGGGCTACTGTAAGCTCGACGGTGCCCAGGTTCGAGGCGTAGTGCCCACCAATGAGGTTGATTGTGCTGATAATTTCTTGCCGCACTTCCTGCGCGAGCAGTTCAAGTTCTTCGTTGGAGAGACCTCGCAGATCCGAGGGATCATTGATAGTATCAAGGAGTCGTGTCATAAATCCTCTCAGGGCGATTGAGAAAGCCGCCAGATACATTATACCAACCCCGGTGGCTATCCGCCACTGCTAACACATACGTTTGTACTCCCCCTTTGGAGCAGTTGTGATGTACATCTATAGAACGGCAGAGAGGGTATATAGTTACACCGGAATAAGCCTGACGCGAACGATAATGGGCTAAAGCTTTCACCTTTTGGATTCTGTTGGCCCGGGTTTGAAGAAGATATGGACAGCAATCGTTGGGTGCCGGTGTGACGCCGTTTGGCACAAGCTAACCCTATGCGCCTTCCTGCTGCATACAAGACGCTCTTTAGAGGTAATCCCTGAACTTCTCAGTCAGAGCGGGCTGGCGGAGTTTGCGTAGAGCTTCAGCTTCTATTTGGCGCACACGCTCTCTGGTGACGCCCAGATGCTCGCCCACTTTTTCCAGGGGGTACTGGTGCCCGTCGCCTAGGCCGAAGCGCAATTGCAACACTATCTTTTCACGTGGGGTTAGCACTTCTTCGAGGGCGGTCTCAAGTTGATCTTTCAATAGCTCGCGGGTGGCTTCCTCTTCGGGGGTAGCTGCTTCGTCATCGCTGATAAAGTTTTGCAGCTGGTTCTCGTCGGCTTCATCACCCACAGGCGAATCCAACGAGACCGGGGTCTCAGCAGCGCGTAGTATCTCACGTATACGTGCGCCTGACATCCCCATGGCCTCGCCTATCTCCTCAGCGCGGGCTGGGCGGCCAAGCCTCTGCGAAATCTCCTGGCTTATATGCGCGATTTTGCCCATAGCCTCGCCTATGTGCGCGGGCAACCGGATCGTGCGCGCCTGCTCGGATATTGCACGCAGAATCGCCTGGCGTATCCACCATGTGGCGTATGTGGAGAACTTATAGCCTCTGCCTGGATCAAACTTATGCACTGCCCTCAGCAGGCCCATGTTGCCTTCTTGCACCAGGTCGAGGAGGGTAAGGCCGCGCCCCACATATTTCTTGGCGATGCTCACGACAAGGCGCAGGTTGGCAAGAACGAACTTCTGCGTGGCTTCTACATCGCCCTCGCCTATCTTGCGCGCTAACTCAAGCTCCTGCTCACCGGAGAGTAGAGGCGCGGCGCTGATCTCGCGCAGGTAGAGGCGCACAGGATCGGAGACGAAGCTCGGGTCTAACCTGGAAAGCTTGTCGAGGCTTGTATCAATATCCTCGTTATCATCTTCATCGTCTTCTATATTTGTAGAGTTGCGCCTGACATTGGCTACTCGTATAGAGCGATGACGTCCGTCGTGCGGCTGCTCTTCCCCGTCATGCTGAATGGAAATGCCGCCTGCCTCTATCGGCTCGACTATCGGCAGCGCGTCGAGCTCCTCAGCTGCCGCTATCCCCAACAAAGCATCTTCAGGGTCGGGGTCTTGCAGCGACGCCATCTCCAGCCCTTTGATGTCGCGGTAGAGCTTTTCGCCCTCAGGGCTTTCCGACATGGCGATTGCTGTGCCCGCCGGTTCGGGGGCAGGCACATAATCACGGGCTTTATCTATGTCGCTGTCCTCGCCACATGCGGCGGTTAGATTGATGATTGAGTTGGAAGGTGATGAACCCTCGTTTTGGGTGCCGGTCTCTTTGCCTGCCCTGGCTTTGGCGGGGTTGCCCCCACTCCGCGGTTCTCTGGGCATCGTATGCTCCTTCCAGTACGCCCCGGTCACATCTTTAGCAAGGTGCGCTAAAGGTTACGTTACACCTTATTGTAAAGCAAGTGCAAGCTCTATGCCATTAAAGGATGAGTGCAGAGTACTGTGCATTGCGTCATACTCTTGAGGTAGAGATAAATCATCGATAATCCCTCAACTTTCACCTTTCACACGTCGGCTTCATTGGGCGCTAATAGACGACCGCCAGGCGTTGAGGCGAGCTGGCCCTCCCTGGCGATCTCGTGCCCGCGTAGTGTTACGGAGGCAACAGCGCCGGTTACTTCCATGCCGTCGAAGGGGGTCCAGCCGCACTTTGTTTGTAGATTGGCCGAAGAGATGAGCCACTTACGGTCGGGGTCTACTTCAATATATGTTTCCGCTTGCTCAGGCAAATGAAAAAGCCGGGCAGGGGCGATGCGCATCATCTCAACCAATCTGTCGAGGGTAAGCTTCCCGTTGTGTACTGCGGTGAGCATCAGCGGCAGCGAAGTTTCCAGGCCGGGAACGCCGAAGGCGGGGTTTGGGACGCTCTTCTCTTCCAGAGTGTGGGGAGCATGGTCGGTGGCGATCATATCTATGACATCTATGTTAGCCCACAGCGCGTCTACATCTTTGGGCCGTTTGAGAGGTGGCTTCATCACACCGTAGCCGCCGAGCCGAGGCAGGTCATCTTGCGTAAGATAGAGATGGTGGGGGGTTACCTCGCAGGTGACGGGTAGACCGCGCTCTTTGGCATCGCGTATAAGCTCTATCTCCACCTTTTCGCTGATATGGCAGAAGTGGACGCTCCTATTCACGGAAGGGAGGAGGCCGAGGACCATAGCCACGGTGCGGTCTTCGGCGTGGACGCATAGCGGCTTATACGCGGGCCA
Organism: Chloroflexota bacterium; assembly: GCA_015478675.1. The sequence goes on from JADMIH010000068.1 coordinate 12,289, forward strand.
GGCGAGCATTATCTTGCGTATCGTTTCAAGCTCCTCTATCTTGAGGCTGCCTGTAGTATGATCCAGGTAAAGCTTCAAGCCAAAGACGCGGCTAAGCACCTGCCCGTAGGTGCCTGTGTTGTCAGGTGTAGCGCCGTAAAAGCAGCCCACGTCGCAGCAGAGCTTGCCCGCCGCCGCGCTTGCTTTGCGCGAGAGGGCATCAGGGCTGATCGCCGGGTCGCCGGGGTTGTTGGGCATGTCGAGCAGAATTGTGAAGCCGCCCGCGACAGCCGCCCGTGTGCCTGTCAAGAAATCTTCTTTATATGTCGCACCGGGGTCACGCAGATGAACGTGTGGGTCTATCAAGCCGGGTAATCGGATCAGCGACATTGGGTGGCACCTGCTTTTCAGGGATTAGAGTAAAGCGTGAAACGGATGCGTGAAGCGTGATGAATATTGAGTAATACCTATCGCGTGAGGAGTGAGAGGTAAAGATAGATTATCCATAATCCCTCACCTTTCACGCTTCACGAGCTTGAGTCATATTTTACCATTCTCAGGTGTTAACTGTAAGGATCGCACCGCCAGCAGCGTATCACCAAAGGAGAGTGCTATTTCTAGTCTGGCTTTTGTTACAGGGAGGCCCAACTTGGTGTCCTATACAGATGGGTACACTGCGCGCTCACTTGCGCAGCCACTTGAGCAACATGGAGACCTCTACGAGTTGGCAAAGCTGGCCCGCCTGGCAGTTAAGCTTATGGCTCTTTGCAGCAAAACAGGGCAAAGCTGGCAAGGAAGTAGGGCAAGGTAGCGGAAGGGCAAAGGAAATATAGTAAAATGGCGGGGATAGGAGAGCGCGTCTGCGGGTATAGATAACAGTAGAGTAGCGCGGACGCCAGAGTTGATAAAGCAATGGATAGTGAAACGAAATTGAAGCTGGCACATCTTGTGCGTCCGGGGAGAGGCGAAGGGGAAGGGGCAGAGAGAGGTCTTCCCGGCTTGCTGCTGCTGCACGGCCGAGGTTCGGACGAAGCCGACTTGATGGGGCTTGTGGATGCGCTGGACCCCAGGCTTACTGTAGTAAGCGCCCGTGCACCTTACAGGTTGCCGCCCGGCTTCGCCTGGTATGTTATGGGTGAGGCAGGCTATGCCGACGCCGAAGCTATGCAATCGAGCATCGGTGATCTGCGAGAGTTCATAGATGGGATGTTACCTGCCTACGGCATAGACCCGCAGCGGCTATATCTGATGGGCTTCAGCCAGGGGGCTGTCATGTCGGCGGCGCTGTCGCTTGTTGTGCCGGAGAGGGTGCGAGGTGTGGTAATGCACAGCGGCTACGTGCCCATCAACTCCGGTTTGGATTTGCAGCCCGGCAAGATAGCAGGCAAAGGCTACTTTGTAGCGCATGGCAAGTACGACGATGTAATACCTGTAACTTTTGGCCGCGATGCTCACGAGTACCTGGAGGCAGCGCAAGCTCAAGTGACCTACCGGGAATATCCGATAGGCCACAGCATCAGCGAAGAAAGCTTGTATGACCTGAGCGACTGGCTGACCAATGAGCTTGATGCGTGAAATGGGCTCGTGTTGCGTATTGCGTGAGTTACGGAGTACGCACAAAGCGATACGAGCGGCAAATTAAGAAGAGCCCGGAGATAATCTCCGGGCTCTTCTATCCATAACTTGTCGCTAGATTTTTGCCTGCGCCCAGGCTTTAGATCCCTCCCCTCGACAGAGATGGACTAGTAGCGGCTACGACCACCACCGCGGCTGTTGCCGCCCTGCTGGCTATAGCAATCTGAGCAATAAACGGGCTTGTCGCCGCGAGGTACGAAGGGCACCTCGGTGTCTTTGCCACAGCTCGCGCATACAACCTGGGTCATGGTGCGCTCGGCGCGGCCGCCGCCATAACTGCCACCACCATAGCCACCGCCGTTGCCGTAGCTATCGCCATATCCACCGCTGTTGCGCGAAGCCTTTTTGGCGGCGCGGCAATCAGGGCAGCGATTAGGCTCGCTGAAGCCCCTCTGTGAATAGAAATCCTGCTCACCCTCTGTGAAGGTGAAGTTGTTGCCGCAATCCCGGCACGTGAGTGTTCTATCTGCCATGTTAGCTTGTGTTTCCCTTTCGAAATAAAAGCCTGTCGTCGTTCAGGTGAGGTCTGGCCAGTGGAGTGCTCCGAGGGGCTTGCTCGCTAACCGGGGAGGGGAACTGCGAGTTACCTTGCGATACATTTTAGCTTGCCAGCTTCTACCACTCGGATTGTATCACAGTTATTGCCGCTTGGCAATAACCAATTTTGCGATTATCAGGAGCACTTTCGCGCATTGGCGGTTCCACCCGGTTTTCATGCCGCGCTTGTGACGGTACAGCCTATTCACAAGCTCAGGTACGCTGATTTCGAGTGAGGCGAATCCAGAAGCATGGCTGATGTTGAAGACACCGGGAGAATCGGTTATAAACAGAAGCGAGCCATCTTTACGCCAGGCAAAATCAATGGAGCAGGAAAAGATGCCATGACAGAAGACGATGATAATATAGAAGAGAGGCGAGACTACGCTACCGAGCTTGGCATGGGCGACCAGGAGCGTCAGCGCCTCAACAAGCTGGAGGAGATGCGGCAGGCGGGTATAGACCCCTATCCGCCACGCTCGCACCGGACCCACACCGCCACAGGAGCGGTCGCTGATTTCGGGCAGTGGGAAGCCACTCAGCAAGAGAGAGAAACCGCACAGGGTGAGACCAATGTAGAGATGGAAGCGCCCCATGTTGTGCTCGCCGGCAGGCTCAGGCTGCGCCGCCCCGGTGGGAAGGTTACTTTCGCTCATTTGGAGGACGAGTCGGGACGGGTGCAGCTCTATTTTCGGGTAAATGACCTGACAGAGCCACCCTGGAACTACGAGGCTGTCAACAACTATCTTGACCTCGGAGACTTCATACAGGTTGAGGGCTTCATGTTTCGCACACGCACAGGCGAAATAACGCTGCACGTCGAGAAGTACCACCTCCTTTCTAAGGCGCTGCACCCACTGCCTGAAAAGTATCACGGCCTCTCTGACGTAGAGACGCGCTACCGCCAACGCTACCTCGACCTAGTCTCCAACGAAGATGCGCGCCAGACGTTTCGCACCCGCAGCAAGATTGTATCGCACATAAGGAGCTTCCTTGACGCTCGCGGCTTCCTGGAGGTAGAGACCCCTGTGTTGCAGTCGCTCTATGGAGGCGCGGCTGCCAGACCTTTTGTCACTCACCACAACACGCTCGACCAGACTCTTTATCTGCGTATAGCCGACGAGCTATACCTGAAGCGGCTCATAGTGGGCGGTTTCGAGCGTGTGTACGAGATAGGGCACGATTTTCGTAACGAGGGTATTGATATAAAGCACAACCCTGAGTTCACCATGTTGGAGCTTTACCAGGCATACGCCGACTACAACGATATGATGTCACTTCTGGAGGAGATGGTTTCTCAGGCAGTTCAGGAGATACATGGTGGCTATAGCTGTGAATATCAGGAGCAACTGCTTGACTTTACCCCACCCTGGCCGCGTGTTGACTGGCGCACCACACTCTTAGAGCGCTCTGGAATAGATATCTCCTTGTACCCAGGAGCGGAAGAGTTGTTGAATGTAGCTCGCGAGAAAGGGGTGCAGGTAGAAACGAACGCCAGTCGCGCCAAGGTTCTAGATGAGCTGCAAGGCTACTTCATTGAGCCTCTGCTGGTGCAGCCATCTTTCCTCATCAACTATCCGGTAGAGGTATCTCCTCTCGCCAAGCGTGTGCCCGGCGACCCATCAGTGGTAGAGCGTTTCGAGCCTTTTGTGTCAACGTTCGAGATTGGCAATGCCTTCAGCGAGTTGAACGACCCCTTAGACCAGTACGAGCGCTTCCGCGAGCAGGTAGAAGCAGGTTTCAGAGGCGATATCGAAGCCCACCAGATGGACCTCGACTACATAACAGCCTTGATGGTGGGAATGCCCCCGACCGGCGGTATGGGCGTAGGCATAGACCGCCTGACAATGCTCCTTACCGACAAGTATTCTATCCGAGATGTGATACTCTTTCCGCATATGAAGAAGCTGGAGAGCTAGGGAGCAGGGATCAGAGCTAGTGCCTGGTGGTCCATCTCTTGCACTGTAGATGGAGCGCTGGAAGGCGTACGTCCATAGTTTATGGATTATCTCTATGGCTGAGACAGCCCAGGCCAAAAGTAAGAAGGACAGAGAAGTGCAGCAAACTATCCAAGAACAGAGCGCCTACTCGCCCCGGGAAGCGCACGACAACGTGCCGAAAGGCGCCAGGGTGAAGGTTATAGTCAACCCCGCGTCGGGGCAAAAGGCAGGCTTCACCACGAATGCAGCAGGCGTTGAGGATGTCCGCCGCTTACTTGAGGCCAACAATATCAACGCCGATATTGTGGAGACCGAGTACCCCAAGCACGCTACCAAGCTGGCAAAGGCCGCTATAAAAGAGGGTTATGAGGTCGTGATCGCCTGTGGGGGCGATGGCACAGTTGCCGAGGTAGCAATCGCCTTGATCAACAGCAAAGTAACCCTTGGGATAATGCCGCTCGGCAGCGCGAACAACGTGGCCCGGATGATGCACGTCCCTTTTGATCTGGGAGAAGCGGCCAAGCTGCTGCGCCTTGGCGAAGTAAAAGACGTAGATGTAGGACGCTGCAATGGCGAGTACTTCCTTGAGACTGCGGGGGTTGGCCTAGACGCTGCCCTCTTCCCTATCCTAAATCACCTTGACCAGGGTGAGTATATAAAGCTCATAGATGTAGCCCGTACCTTCTTCAAGTTCCGCCCGCGCAGCATCACAATTGTGCTGGATGGGCGAGCGGTGAGGATGCGGGCGTTGGTGGTGCTGGTTGCGAACGGCCCCTACTGGGGCTACTCGATACCTCTTGCCCCTGACGCTAAGGTGGATGACCACAAGTTCGACGTGGTGGTTTTCCGCAACTTCAGCAAGCTCTCTTTTATCAGGCACATCCTTGCCGCCCTCATGAGGCGCCAGGCCAGGCCAGGCTCAGTCAATTCGCAGCCGTTAAAGCGCGCTCCATATGACCCCAGATTGCGCACCTATACAGCCCGCCGTGTGCAGGTGCTCACTTCTCGCTGGCGGACGTGGCCTGTTCATGCCGACGCTTTGCCGCGCGGCACCACGCCTGCCCGGATAGATATAGTACCGGGCGCGCTGCGCGTTATTACCGGCCCAGGCGAGCACGTCACAGAGCCTGCATCCAAAGGCACACCTAAGGGCGAGCCGCCTGAGCACAGACTCCGCAAGAAGTAGGGTGTCGCGATTCTGCTTTGCCAGCGAAGTAATAGCTTCTCCACCAACGGAGAATACAACGCCCAGTATCGAGGTCCCCTCCCCACGCGTGGGAAAGGGGGGTCGAGGGCTGGGCGTTTGATTACCCGATCATGGCCTCATAGCCACCGGCATATCCGGCTTCATGCTGATGGGTGGAGCAGTGATAGTCACCGGAGCATCTACATTGCTCCACTTGAAGGTGCCATTGGTGGCGCTGCCGATCTTCACGAGGTCCATAGCCTGGCCCGCCGCGTTTGACGTTGTTTGCTGTCAGGTCAATATCACCCTTCAATGTGACACGTTGCCCTGAGGAAGTAAGGTCAGCCTCCATGTGGTAAGTCTTGGCTGCCTTCATATTAGCTATCGCCTCCTTCAGCAGGTCGGCGTTACTCTTGGCCGCTGGAGCGTCGCTATCACCTCCGCATGCCGTGAGAGAGGCCATCATGGTCACGGCCCGCACTAATACACCTGCAATCCGCAGCCTTAAAGAAGTTGCCATTGTCTTTTCCTTTCCTCGAATGAGATTCTTGCCTTGAGGTCCATATGCTCATCAATGTCACAGTGGAGAACGACAGACCCTGTATGCTCTATTTTTTCTTCTGATAATGAGGACGTGAGTATTCTGAACTCTCACAGGCGAGAGTAAGAGTTCCGAGTATGGGTGGAGGCGTACCCTTACGCACCCTCACCCCATGCCCCTCTCCCATGAAGGGAGAGGGGGCTTTATTGCTGGGGAGTATATCTCCCATCAAGGGAAAGGGGGCCAGGCTAGCCCTTCCACCCCCAACCCCGAACATTTACCACCAACGGGT
>JADMIH010000069.1 GCA_015478675.1 Chloroflexota bacterium
CCCTCTCCCCTTGTGGGAGAGGGGCATGGGGTGAGGGGAGGGACACCCCTGCACCCCAACTCTGAACACCTACACTTTGTTGATGAGTGTTCAGAGTAAACCATGACCCTGCGGGCCACCATTACGAATGAAAATACGAGTGATTTAGCACCCCTCTATACTACTACCCTTCTCATTTCTAGAGGAGTTGTGGTGGGGCAGGGCATATGCGCGGGCGTGCCCTCACCTGCCCGCGCATATGCCCCAAGAAGGTTGCCCCACCCCGACTCTGAACGCTTACAGCACACCTGCGGCTCGTATTTTTCAGCCTTCCCGCCTATAATAGAGCAGACCTGCCAGGAGAAGGGAGTTATATGAGCGACGAAGTATCAATCGAACAATGGGTGGAAGTGGCGACGGTAGATGACGTGCCGCCAGGGTCGTGCATTCGCATCAGCCACGAGGGGATAGATATAGCCATCTTCAATGCTGATGGCGACTTCTACGCGATAGGCGACACATGCACGCACGCCCAGGCATCGTTATCAGAGGGCGACTTCTACGAGGATATGAGAGGTTGGGTGGTGGAGTGCCCGCTCCACGGCTCTATCTTCGATGTGACCAGCGGCAAAGCCATATCTCTCCCCGCCACCGGGAACGCGGGCCAGTACGCACTGATGATAGAAGATGGCGTTATTTACCTCAACCCCGAGCCTCTAATGCCCTTTCACGAATAAGTAACCATCTCAAAACTCGGATGATAAGGCATAACCACCTGCAAAAAGGAGATGCAGATGGGTAAAGATACAAGAGCGACGGATCGGCACTGCTTTCATAAATCGTGCCCCAGTATCACTGCCAAATGCACAGGGTCGAATACACCCTGATCCATCATTACACACAGTGTAAACCCTCTCGACTGCTGCAGGTGGCCTGCGCCAGTACTGTGCGCTTATGCCCTCGTGTGCCTTCGTATTCCCGGCCGCATCAGGTGGGGCTTTCGATTGTGGCTCTCAAATCCGGCCTCAGTCAGGCGCACTGGATTTGTATTCGCGTCCATGTCCGCCTGGTTTAACATAGTGACCTGGCTCAACGCCCTGACAAACGAGGATCGAATGCCTCGTTCAGGCCATCAGCCACGAGGTTCATCGCCAGTACGGTCAGGGTGATGGCAAGCCCGGGAAAAGCTGAAATCCACCAGGCCTGACGCACGAACTGCTGCGCGTCGTTGAGTATAATACCCCAGCTCATGACGTTGCGATCGCCCAACCCCAGGAAGGAGAGACCCGCTTCCGTGAGTATGGCCCCTCCCACCTGGAGTGCTGCTTGAGTGATAACCGGGGGGAGCGCTGCGGGTAGCACGTGGCGTATCAGTATACCCGGCTCACTCACACCGATAGCACGCGCGGCCACAACGTAGTCGCGCGTGCGTAGCGATAGCACCTGAGAGCGTAGCAGCCGCGCTGTGCTCGGCCACATCGTCAGGCCGAGCACCAGCACAATCAGCCATATGCTTCCTCCGAAGAGGGACACGACGACCAGTACCAGGAAGAAGCGAGGCACCACCATGAACACTTCAGTCAGGCGCATCAGCACGTCGTCTACCAGGCTACCGGCGTAACCGGCCAACCCGCCGACCAGCACCCCAATGAGGGTAGCTGTAAGGGCGGAGACGAGGCCCACCAACAGCGAGACACGAGCGCCGTGTACCACTCCGCTAAAGACGTCTCGACCCAGATCATCGGTGCCGAACAGGTGCACAGCCGAAGGCGGGCGGAATGCCTCGGTCGAGGTGCTGAACGGATCGTGCGGCGCGATCACGTCTGCGCCCACGGCTGTGACTATCAGCACGAGCATTATGATAGCCCCGACCGCTGTAGCAGGCTGCCGCAGTATCCGCGGCAGTATCCGCGGCAGTATCCGCGACCAGAATCGTGCGCTCGCTCCGGAGCCACGACGCCCGCCCACTCCAGGCGCTGAAGCGGTCAGGGGCCCGGCAGTCTCGCCTTGCACGTCTCTAACCTCTCCGACCGCCATCTTAGCTGTACCTCACACGTGGGTCGAGCCATACATATGCCAGGTCTGTGAGCAGATTGGCTACCACAACGGTCACTGAGACCATGATAAAGATAGCCATCAAGAGTGGGTAGTCGCGGCTGAGGGTCGCGCCCAGGAGCAACCGCCCCAGGCCCGGCCACGCGAAGATCACCTCGGTGAGCGCCGCACCGGTGAGCATCGTACCGACGTGCCCGCCTACGACCGTTACAACAGGCAGCAGAGCGTTACGCAGGGCGTGGCGCGTCAGCACAGCCCGCTCCGAAAGCCCTTTGGCGCGGGCTGTACGCACAAAGTCCTCGCTCAGCATCTCTCGCAGGCTGGTGCGCGTCAAGCGTGAGGTGACACCAAGCTGCAACATACCCAGTGAGACTGCGGGCAGCACGAGGTGGTTCAGCACGTCTCCTACTGCCTGTAGGCCCGTGTAGCTCTCTCTGACAGATGAGATACCCTGTACCGGGAACCACTTGAGCCACACCGCGAAGACGATTACAAGCAGTTGGCCGAGCCAGAAGACCGGCATCGAGTAAGCCGCCAGCGTAGCAGCGGTGATGCAGTAGTCGAGTGGCGTGCGCGGACGCCTGGCGGCGAGCACCCCAAGTAGCAACCCGACGGTTGTCGAGAAGAGAAGCGCACTCCCCATGAGCAGCAGCGTTGCGGGCAGCCGGCTCAGGATCACACTGAAGACCGGCTGCTGGTAGCTGAACGAGTAGCCGAAGTCGCCATGTAGAACCGCAAAGAGGTACCGCACGAGCTGCTCAGGCAGCGAGCGGTCAAGGCCGTAATAGGCATGCATCTGTGCGTAATAGGCTGCGTCTCCGCCGTCGCCCGCCAGTATGTAGATAGGATCGCCGGGGGCGAGGTGGATGAGCATGAAGGTGAGCACCAGCACACCAAGCAGCACGGGTACGGCCTGCAACATGCGGCGGAGCAGATACCTGCCCAGGAAAAAGCCTCTTACGCTTCCTCTATCCAACGTGCCTGCTCTACCCTGTGCGCTGGTGCTCACCTCTACTTATCTCTACTTACCGGCATCCGTCGTCCAGGCCGTCTCAACAAGGGGGCCTTTGGAAACCTGGAAGCCCTTGAACACAGCGCGATATGCCCTGTACCCCTGGGAGTCTACGAGCCAGAAGTATGGCAGGTCGCCGGTGATGATCTTTTGAATCTGGGCATATATCGCGGCGCGCTGCGTCCGGTCAGTGAGGGCTGCTGCCTGATCGAACAACTGGTCTACTGTAGGATTCTTGTAGCCCGCGCCGTTGGAGAAAGCGATTGGCCCTATGTTGCTCGAAACATACGCGCGGCGCACGCCGACCTCCGGGTCCGACCCGTTGCAGTAGGAGGCAATACCCAGGTCGAAGTTCTTCTTTACGAAGACTTTATCCACCGCCGTATTGAAATCCAGGCTTTCCTGGTTGAGAGTAATACCCACCTGCTTCAGTTCGTCGGCCATCGCCGCCCCTAGCTTATCGAATGAGGTAGCATGCGTGAAGGTAATGGCGAATCGCGTGCCGTCAGCGCCGCGAGGGTAGCCCGCCTGGTCGAGCAGTTGGTTAGCCATAGCTACATCGTAGGGGTACGTGGTCACATCGGAGGTATAAGCCCACACCATCTGCTTGCTTATCGGCCCTGTCGAGAGCGTGCCCTGGTTGAAGTACACCTGGTTGAGGATGAACTGCCGGTCCAGAGCCATGTAGAAGGCCTGCCGCACCTGTAGCTTATCGAAGGGCGATTTGGTCAGGTTGGGGATAAGTGTGTCCTGGCATACGCTCCCTCCTGAACCGCCGTAGCCTTGCGCAAGGGTGATCTCTTTGTTATTTTGCAGGCGCTGAAGGTCAGAACCTTGCACTGAGCCGATGTAGTCCACCTCTCCCTGTTCGAGGGCCTGGGCTGCGGTGCTCGCGTTCGGTATGATACGGTAGATTACTTTATCGAGGTATGGCAGCCCTGCTCTGAAGTAATCAGGGTTGCGCTGTAGCGTTACATTGTCGCCTTTCACGTAGCCCACAAACTTGAAAGGCCCTGTGCCGATAGGCGTGAGATTGGCGGGGTCGTTTTGCACATCCTTGCCCTGGTAGATGTGCATCGGGATGATCGGCGCTTCCACCACATCCAGGCGTTGCAGCAACGGGCCGTAAGGCTGCTTCAGACGGAACACCACAGTATTAGTATCGGGCGTATCTATGCCGTCGAGCACCGGCGCAAGCCCAGCCTTCGTGCGCGCATGGTACTTCAGCAGGGCCTGCTCGAAGCTGAACTTAACATCGGCAGAGGTAAAAGCTACGCCGTCGTGCCACTTCACGTTCGGTTGCAGGTGAAACGTGTATGTTTTGCCGTCAGAGCTGATCTCCCAACTCTTCGCCAGCTCAGGGATAGGATTGAGGCTGTCGTCGAGGCCGACCAGGCCGTTATAGATTTGGTCTGCTACCGAGTGAGTGTTACCCGAGGTGGTGATGGCAGGGTTGAGTTGGCCGGGATCGGTGCCTATCGCTATGACTGCTGTGCCTCCGTACTTGGGTGTACCGGCGGCATACTTACGACCGTACTGGAAGCGGCCCAGCAGCGAGAGGAGCACGTCGTTAGGAGCCGCATTTTCCGGGTGCGCCTCGAATACCGCACGCTCGAAATACTGTACAGTGTAGGTCTTGCCGTCTGTCTGGCTGACCTCCTGGAACTCGTTGGTGAGGGGATAGCCCATCTGTGCCAGGCCCCCGTGAGACTCCCAGTAGGTGCGAAACTTGCCGCCCACCACTTTGCTCGTCTTATCGAACTTCAGTGGATTGTCGGTGCTGGCCTTCTCACCCGGCACACCCAGAGGGTGTGAGAGCTTGAGTTGGGAGACGCCGAGGAGGGAGAGGAGTATATCGTAGGGGGCCTGGTTCTCCGGGTGCGCCTCGAATACCGCACGCTCGAAATACTGTACAGTGTAGGTCTTGCCGTCCGTCTCCGACTTCTCCTGCATCTCTGACGAGATAGGCAGTCCTTGCTGCGCCAGCCCTCCGTGGCTGTTCCAGTAGGTGAGGAACTTGCCTTGTACCGTTTTGCCGGTCTGCGGAAACGTCTGAGAGCCGCTTTGCGCATGGCTTGTGCTCCCATCAAAGGCAGGAAGTGCAAGCGCTGCAAGCATAAGGGCGGCGAGTATAGATACCCACTTTGATGTCCATCTGACCATTTAGGGTTCTCCTTTGGTGAAATAGGGCCGGTAAATAAGTATGTTCCGTACTCTGTTGCCACTTTACGTCCCATTTGACCCTCGATCCGGGTCGTCTTGGTTATTAGCCAGCTAGTATAACTGGCCGTTAGTTCTCTTGCATGAAAGGTGCGGAACAGCATACATACCTTGATAGGTTGTACTCAATAACAGGCGAGCAAAGAACCTGTATATGCTCCCGGGCCACTATGGGCTGCTCTCTATTACTTCATGCTACAGCAGTGGAAATTTTTAATCAGGAAGCGTGCTTAACGCGCCTCGAACTGCTCAAAACAAGGGATGCACAGATTTTGCCCATCGTAGCGGCGGAGGCGCGTCTCCATCGTCATCTCCCCACACTTATCGCACTGTACCGACTGGTGCATCCGCGCTTGCCTGGGCACTTGAGCTTCGATCTCCCTGGTTTCGAATAGCTGCTCCTCAGGCACGCTCAAAATCGAGAGGGCGCGTTCTTCCTGGAGTTCCCAGTAGCGGCGCTGCTCGGCTTCGGTAGCAGCGCCCGCCCGCACCTTCTGAAAGAGAGCCGCACGCTCCGGGTTGTCCTGCCCCCAGGCATTCGGGCGTGTGACTATGCGCACCGCCTTACCGTCAGCACGACGTATAAAGGTGTAGGCGTTCTTGCCGTAATCGCGGTGTATAAGGTTGCCCTTGCCGAATGTGCAGCCGGTCAGCATCTGTATAGCATCCACAGCACACATGTCGGTTTCAACGATAGCGACCACTTCTTCGTCCTCGGAGTGAGGACCAATCTCGCGGAGGGCGATTTGCGCTGCCCGCACTCCCATCGTCAGACCGCCACACAAGTGCCCATGGAAATCGCGGACCTTCTGGATTGTTTCGTCCATCGTACTCCTCTATCTCCAGCCTGGAGCAGACTTCTAGCCTGGTAGTTGCGGCACGTGAGCAGGAGTGTGGTCTAGACGAGATTGAAGCCTCTCTACCAGCCCGGTACGCTCGATCAATTTGGCGAGCGCCCAGCCTACCAGGCCGCTCAACACGCCGACGACAAGCAGCGCCAGTATCTCGCCGCCAAGGAACGTTTGCCACGGTGCAAACTGCTCGGCCTGCGCGTTGCTCATACCGGCCATACCGCCCATCTTCATTTGTGCGCCGGTGCCAACACTGCCGGTGGCGACGGCGTTGGTGCCGCCAATTGCCGAGGTCACCATGGCCCACAGGTTTTCGAGCGTCTTCGCCCCGATTCCTCCCGCCAAAAACGCGCTCAACGCATCAAACCGGCGGTAGCGGAAAAAGGCAAAAGCAACTTCAGCCCCTGTGCCCTCAAGTAGGCCGAAAAGGAGATTGCTGAGGTCGCCATTTGCGATTGCCTGAACGCTGCCGTAAATCAGAGCAGTGGCAAGCGCCACGCCTGGCTTACGCAACAGCAGCATCACTATTACAGGGGCCATTGTAAAGAAGGAGCCATATGGCACCCTTGCGCCCCAGAGCATAAAGTGGTTGTGCACGATAGAAGAGATGGTGACATTGACGATGCCACCCAGGATGCCGAATGCCAACACAATTGCGGCATCAGAAACTGTATAACTTGCAACTCGTTGTAACTGCTTCACGGCTGCCATGTGATACCTCCTGTTGGTTACAGGGCGACCACCCTGTATCGACGTATTCACTTATCGCCATCTTCCATAGGCACTCTCTCTTGTTCGTCATCTCGCGCCTGCAAGACCCCAAACCTCTATTAGCTGGCTAATATCACCTGCCCAAAAATAGCCAGTGGCGCCCAGTCGAGTTCAGAGCCGTCTCTGTTGAAGCAAGTCGGCCAGCGCGCCGATTGCCTGTACAGCCTCGCTCTGCGGAACAAAATCCACTGGCGCGACCCCGCTCTGCTCCGCCTCTATGACTGCCTCATCATAAGGGATAGAGGCTAGCAGCTCCAGGTCGTGGCTGCGACAATATTGCTCTACAGCTTCCCTGTCGTGGGTTGTGCGGATACTGTTCGCAACTACTGAAAGCTGGGGAATGTGCAGTTGAGCCGCGAGGTCACGGATGCGCACACCTGCTTCTAACGCTCTGTAGTATGGCTCAACCACGATAAGCAATACGTCTACATGTTCGACAGTGCCCCGCCCCAGGTGCTCAAGCCCCGCTTCCATGTCAAGCAGCGTAACGTCGGCTACCCTCTCGCCACCTGAGAGCAGGTGGTCGGTTATACCTCGTGCCACTGCGTGCGCTTCGCAGCGACATCCGATGCTGGCCCGCAGCACCTGGCCCATAACCAGCAGCCGCACCCCATCAGGCGCGTGCATGCCGTACCTGGCTATGAGCTCCTCTACAGGCTTGTGCAGATGCACATGGGCCTCACCATCTTCGTCGTCTACCCATTCGGTCAGGCCCTGGGGCACCTCAGGTGCTGCTGCTGCTTGTTCCCTCGGGATTCCCAGCGCAAGGGCAAGGTTGGGGTTAGAATCGGCGTCGAGCGCCAGCACGCGCTTGCCTCTCTGTGCAATCACACGTGAGAGCGTGCCCGCGATAGTTGTTTTACCGACGCCACCTTTACCTGCTATAGCTATCCTCATTATTCTCCCCTGTCCTCTCGCCACCGACGCGTTACAGTAATCCTCTGTCTTGTCTTCTGTGGCCGCACCTTGCCGCGCCTTACACCGGCAAGCAACCGCAGCTATATAGCATACCATACGATTAGCGACTGTTCTACCCGCGAGCGGTTTCGGCCTATCCTCTAGCTTCTCGAATTGCTGTCATCGGCGCTACAGGCGCAGCCCGCGCAGGCACATCGCCCCTCGAAAAGAGAGCGTTCCAGCCGTAGCACACGCTGTAGCAACTCACGTTCTCGCCCTTCGAAGCTCTCAATGATCTGGGGAAGCTCCAAAGCAAGGACGATCAGGTGCTCAACTGTGGGCGCTTCTGTGCCGTTCTCCCAGAACGAAATAGTGCCCTGACTGACCCCCAGGCGCATACCGAGGTCGCCTTGCGTCAGCCCGCGCTCGATCCTGGCTGTCCTGATTGCCTGAGCTGTATGATAACTGGTCGCTCCCAAGCTACAGTTCCTCTTTTCCCTGCCCCTCGCCGTCATTGTCCGCACAATCGCACGCTTGCTGTGCGTTCAGCAAGCGCACCATGACCGATATGACCAGGGCTTCTGCCTCTTTGATAATGGCCTGCGCTTCGGGTGGTTGGGCGGCCCAGCCGTCCATCAGCTTCACGTCCGCCAGGTACGAGGCTGCTATCATGAGGCGGCCCGGCAGCACTCCCATCTCCCGCTCGTAGTAATCTATCAGCGGCGCTATCTCTGCCAGGGTAACTTCCGCTGAAGCGCCGACCCCCTGCCCGAAGATAGCAACGTCCCGGTATGCTTCCATAGGTAACTCCCCGGTAACTCCAAACTGACCACCAGCTAACTACCTGTGTGCTTCTCACACCCCGCTGGCGTGGGCGCAGACGCGAGGAGGCGGACTTCCCGCACCAGCCGCTCGACACTCGGCTCCACTGCTGCCGCTACCGGCTCGCTCAGGCCGATCTCAAACTCGTCTATATGGTGTGGCTGGCAGCCGAATATGTAGACTAGAGGAGGCAGCACGCCCAGGCTCTTTGCCAGCACGAAAGCCCGCGACGGTGTTGCCAGGTGTATATCTGCCATCAACTCCTGCTGGTGCTCAAGAGGCATGTCGATGAGGTTGGGCACCTCCGCTTCTAATAAGTAAGTCGTGCCGGGTTCTCCGCCGCGATCTACAGCATCTACAACAACCAGTGCATCGTAACCTGCAAACAACTCCTGCACCATGCTCATCCCACCTATGCCCACCTCCATCACGGTGACGCTGGGTGGCACATCTGCGCGCATGAGCCGTTGCGCAACTTCGACGCCGAAGCCGTCATCGCCCTGTAGCACATTCCCCACGCCTACAACCAGCACGCGACGCGGCGCAGTAACCTCTGGAGCCGTGACCGCTTCTTCTTCTACAGCTTCTACAGGCACAGCAGCTTATCCTAACGCCACCGGCTCGACGTTGAGGGCGAGTTGAATTGTGCCATCGCGCACAGCTACCGGGATCACCTGCAACCTGCCTTCTCCCTTATCGACGCGCCGCCCCGTGCGTGCGTCAAAGGCGCAGTTGTGCCAGGGACAAACCAGCACCGTGCCGTTGAGCACCCCCTCATCGAGCGGCAGGTTGGAGCCTGGGCACTCGTTGCCGTAAGCATATACCTCGCCTCCTACGTTGCACAGCAGGATGCGTTTTCCATCTACTTGCACAGCCCTCATCGACTGGGGAGGCAATGCTTCGATATAGCCGACGGTTGTGAAGACCGGGCGATTGAGCGTTCTTGCCTCCGCCCCGACCTGCTGCAAAGGGATGAAGCTAGCGGGTAACTTTCTTTGCGCCACGTCTACAGGCTCATGGACCTCGATACTCTGGAAACCCGGAAAGCCCTCTTGCAGTGCTGCCTCGATACCGCGCTTCAGCGTCATCGCGGAGCCTGCACAGCCCTGGCAGGCCCCGCTGAGGCGTATATGTACCACGCCGTCCACCACGTCGAGGATCTCTACAGCACCGCCATGGGACTGGATGTAGGGCCGAACTCCCTCAAGCGCCAGTTCGGCTTGCTCTCGCGGCTCTGGCTCTCCGGGCCCCAGGTCGTAGAGTTGGAGAAGCATATCAATCGCAGGGTCGCCTAGCGCTTTTTCGAGCACTGCCGGGCTACCCGTCCAGAGTAGCTCCACCAGGCGGTACACGCCGTCGCGGTGGAGTGCGTCTATCAGGCTGAGCATCTCAAGAGCGTCGCTACGCACCGCTTCTATCGGGTGCTGCTCAAAACTCTGCACCAGGGCGTCCAACCGCAGAGCGATCTGTGAAAGGCTCTCCTGGGAGGTCTGAGAGGTAATCTCTGTTGTACCGTTTTCCATGGATCTGCTCATTTAGCCACCTGATCTAGGTGAATAGCTCTTCGACCGCCATATACCAGCCTGGCAGAGCGGGTTCAGCTTCAGCCGTCTGATCTCGCCCGTATACGTCCGAATTTCCCGGGCTCTCCGCCCTATATACTTTCACAGCCTGACCTCAGAAGCTATGCTACGGCAATGCACGCAGTCCTCGGGTGGAAGGTCTTTGCAGATAGGGCAGTTGGGGGGGCAGTCGCCATGGCCTTGCTTGGTAATATCCGCGAACTCGTCAGCGAAGCGGCGTGCGCCCTCCCTGGCACCGAATTCGGTGAAGGAATAGTGCGGCACGTCACCCTGGCTATGCCTTTGCAGGAAACCCGCCTTTACCATCTGCTCCAGGTGGCCGCCGATGGCCTCTTCATCGATCGCCGTGAGGAAAGTCCGCAGCTCACGCGCCGCGATTTCAGTGCCGAAGCCCTCGCCCTGGTACCAGTACATCATTTGCAAGATCTCGTCACGCCAGAAGAGGTCCGAGAGCAGCGGCCTGCTCTCGCCTCCGTACTCTCCGCCCTCCATGTTATCTCCGGCGCTGCTGTTGTGCACTTGCTTCTCATACTCCTGCATTATCTTTGCGCCTCCACGACACTACCCGCGGGAGTTTCGGGTACAGAGGCTCTATCCTGAATCTCGTTGGTGAAATTGCTGACGTCATGCACGCCAGTTGCAGCCTGCACCCCGAATGGGCTTGCTGGCAATCCGTCCAGAGGCCCCAGAGCCATCTTGCGCACAGAGGATAAGATAGCGGGCACAGCGGCTGCTACGCGGTCGCTCAACTCTGCACCGAACTCCTCCTCACACGGCTCTACCTCTATTACAGCTACCTCAGCAGGCCATACCCCAAAATACTCACCTATAATCAGCAGATTATCCAGGCCGATTATGCCGGTCACCGCCTCGCATACGCGCTGCTGTATCTCGTCCGCAGCCGGCAGCGTCCCGTTCCATCTGTACGTGTAAACGGCCCCAGGCTCGCGGTTCCGGGTGACACCCGACAAGAGAATGATTCGGCTGTAGTAGCCAGGCTTCTCCTGGAGCCACTGCATGACGTGGATCGGCCCGAAGTGGATGTCGTAAATCTCCACGCCCTCCGGCCATTCCAGCTTCTGTAGGGCGGGCACGAGCGTGGGGCCAACCGAGACATCCCGCAGGAAGGGGTGCCCCACACCACCGATCAGGGTGTGCCCTCCTTGATACTCCCTACCTCCCTTATCGCACCGGTCTACCCGATCCTCTTGTGCTCTGTCAGTCATCTATGCCACAGGCGCATGTATTGACCTCTCTCGTGATCACCCGGTCCGAGCCGCTCACATGAACGTGGGTGGTGCAGGGCATACAAGGGTCAAAGCTGCGTATGGTACGCAATATATCTATGCCTTTGTATTCTGCTTCGCTGGAGAAGTTCTCAAGAATAGGAGTGTTGAGCACCGACTCCTCGTAAGGTCCCGGCTGGCCCCAGGGGTCCTTGGGGCTAGCGTTGAAGGTCGAAGGCGTCAATATCTGGTAGTTGCTGAGCGCGCCGTGATCTATAGTGGCGTGATGGGTCAGGAATCCTCGTCCCGCACCCCAGAAGCCGACGCCGATCTGCGAACCCTTGCGCGGCGTCTCAAACGGAGTATGCACCTGCGTTTTGCCTTGCTTGAGCAAGTCCATGCACACAAGCCAGTTGTCGAGGGCCACCACCGTAGTCATCACCAGGTGGTAAGCGCGGCCCCGGTTGCGCTCAAAAGCGTTCCACACATCGGGTATATGCCACTCCATGTCCATAGCGGGGAGAGTGCTCTCCGGCACGTGCATTCGCAGGCTCGTGCCCGTAGGCTCCAGGAACCGAGTGTGGGGCAGCACACCGCCTGCCGCCGTGTTCCACAGGCGAGCCGAACATTCGGCCTCCATTACCTTGCGGTCCCAACGAGGTGACGTGGACCACGAGTACTTTTCGCGCCAGTTCTGGCCGACAGGGCGGGGCTTGGTCTCCTTATTCCACATGTGATAAGGGCTGATGGGGTTGCCCACAGGATCGGTTTGGAAGCGTGGAGTGTCCCAGTTCTCGTAGTACGAATGCTCTACGAACTCTTCGAGGCCGATATTGAGCGCCTGGAGCTTGGTGGTAACCAGCTGCCCGTCCACGATCACGCCGGGTGTAGCCCAGCGACGCTCGCCCCACTCGTTGCAGTTGGCGTAGGTGCCATCGTAGGAGAACGGATCGTCCCATATGCCGGTGTCTATCATGTTGGCGGGCCGCACGCCGGTCTTCTTGTAATCGGGGTTGGCATCGTAGAAAAAATCTACTATATCGTCCCATATACAGGCTGTTTTCTTGCAGTAATCGAACAGTTGGCGCAGATGGGTGTATACCTCGTTGAAGACGGTGAGGCTTATCGTAGTGCTCATACCACCGGGGATCACCGTTTCGGGGTGCGGGTACTTTGCGCCTATCAGCACGTATGCTTCGCGTGCGGTGCGCGTCATGGCAAGCCCCGCCAGGTACAGCGCGCCTGTGAGGGGGTTGAGATCGGTCATGATATCACCGACCGTTTTGTAGCCGTGCACCTCGGCGTGCGGCGCTGGGGTGTGCCGGGCCTTCTCCCAAACCTCTGGATTGGTCGTCTGCACTATAGCTTGCGAGTAGTCAGGCCCCGCCAGCAAGAATAGGTGCAGCGGGTTGTCGTACCAAAACTCAAGGGCCATCATCAGGTTACGCAAGGCGATGCCCAGAGGAGGCGGGGCCACGGGGAAGGCCATCTCCATACAGAGGGCCGACACCGTGGAATGCACACCGCCGCACACGCCGCAGGCCCGGCTGCTGATAAAAGCGGCATCGCGTGGATCTCGGCCTTTGAGGATGACCTCGTACCCTCGGAAAAGGGTAGCCATCGAGTTCGTCTCGATCACCCGCCGCTCTTTCAGGTCTACTACCGAGTGGAACGCAAGCGCGCCCGCCACTCGCGTAACAGGGTCGAAGTTGACCGACTTGATATGGCCATTACGCTCCAAAAGGTCTTTGATCCGGTCGGCCTGCTCGTCGAGGGACCGCGTTTCGTAGGAGTATGGATTACGCACTCCCTCTTTGAGGTATGCTTTGCCATTCGCATCAAATTCTATCGGCAGATTCTTGAAGCACATAAAGCTCTCCTAACTTCCGGGTCCTCTGTTCGCTATTTCTTTACAGTAAAGAGTGACGGGTTAGCTCTGAACGGCTTGTATTACTTTCACAAGGTTAACGTCCACAGAAGTCAGCCCATCTCGCAACGCGACAGCTGCGCCGTTGATGGCAGTAAGGTCTTCGGCCAGAGGCGCTGTATTGTCACGGATCGCCACAAGACCGCCATCGAGCTTCGCCAGGTTGCTATTGGCGTGCAGTAGGGCCACCGCGATCTGCACTAGGTAAAACGCCACCACGCCGACGACGGCGGTGGCAACGAGGAGCGTCAATCGGGTCAGCAGCGTCTTCACAGTTGGACCTCCTCTGTCTTGCCGTTTCCGGTACCGTTGCCTGAGTTGGCGCTCGGTTGCGGGACAGCAGCCGGAGCAAGGGCCGCTGCGATTGTAGCTGTATGCCCTTCAAGGGAGCCTGCTGCCGCCAGCAATCCTGTGGCCGCAGAGATCGTATCCTTGAGAGCCGCTACATTAGCGGTGTTTTCGGCTATCCTGACACCCCCATCGAGCGCCTCTGCTGTGTACCGCTCGATGTTACGTGCGGCGTCAAGCGCGCGTGACAACAGTGTTACGGCAGCAGGCACTACAGCCGCGACAGTAGCGATGAGCATACCCCACCAGATAAGAGCGATTCCACGATTCACAGGGCGCCCTCCTTCCCTTTTGACAAAGCCTGCGCCACCGGTCCGAGATGGCCGTCAACTACCCCCAGGTTCCCCGCCAGCGTGGTTAGCCCCGCATTTAGCTGCGTTACCTGTGGAGCCAGATAGCTGGTCTCCTTATCTATGGCGCGCACGCCATAACCGAGCCGCGCCAGGTAGCTGTTGGCAGAGCCTCCAATACTTTCCAGGGCAGAAACGATCCGGCCCAGGAAATAGACCAAAGCGCCTGCGAACGCAAGTACTTCCAGGGCTGACAGAATGGTGAGTCGAATGCGCATTGGGTAGCTCCTTGTCAGGCTTGTCAGGTTTATTGGGCCTCTGCCTGCTCGCCTTCGCCTACTACCACTGCCGCTTGAATGCGGCTGGTGGCCCCCGCGATCCCCTCGCTTGTCGCCACTATATTGGCGGCGACCTGGTTTGTGCGGGCCAGCATCGGTATATGGACGGTGTTGTTGGCGATCAGCTTGCCGGTTTCCCAGACTTGAGCAGCGCCGCCGTTGATCTGCTCTGCTGTGCGGGTAAGCGTATTCAGCAGCAAGGCGACTACCCCCACCACCACAGCCCCCAGCGTGAGGCTGATACCCCAGTATTTTGCTATCGCCCCGTCAAGTGCGCGCTTGTCTGCGCTCTTCTTTGCGTGCTTCATAGTAAGTTGGTTCCTCCCCACACTGGCGTCAATAGGCTCGACACTGCTGATGTCAGCTATCAGCGCGCGGCAGGAGCTGGCGCTTCGAGAGCATCAGCTATCTGCGTAGCGTGTTGCTCGATAGCTTTGGCACCCTCTAGAAGCTCATTGGCAACAGAGTTAGTCTTTTCCAGGTCCCAGATCGGCTGCGTATTGCTGACGATTTCCTTAGCAACGCCAAGCGCGTGCGTGGCGTTTCGGAGGATGCTGCGCGCCACGCCGATGATCGTGAGCAAAAGTGCCGCTACAACGGCCACCACCGCACCGGCAATGCCCATGCCCAGATACCAATTACCCAGAAACTTCCGCTTGGTCATGCCGCCTCCTCAACTGCTCTGAAATGGACTGTATGCGCCCGGATAGCGAAGGATGCCAACCTGTACCCACCACTGTGGGAGCCTTGTAGCCCTCGGTCAGGGTGCTGTTTAGTCCTCAGGGCCCGGCTCCGGATGATGTGGCTGTAGCCCCTCGTGCACGGGTGGTGCGCCCGTCTGCCCAGGCCGCGTACCCGGCGCTTTATAGCCGTCACGGTACTGCTCATAGGAGTGGGTGCGCCCTGGGGTCTCGGTGTCAAAGTGCTGCAATTTTTCATAGAAAAAGTGCGTGACCTTCTTCAGGGGTCCCGGGTCATCAATGTGGCCCCAGCCGCTCGGCACCTGGTCCTTCAAGTCCCACAGCGGCTCGCGGTTCTGAAACTGCATCGTGAGGCGGCGGAGCGGGCGAATGAACGAGCCAGTAGTCCGTGAGGCCGTGGAAGAGACAGTAGAACCCGGGGAGCGTTTGTAGAATGGCGCGAAGCGGTCGGGGAAGCCAGGCATGGTGCAGCCGATGCAGACGCCCCCGGTATTCATGCAGCCGCCGTAGTGGTTTATAGCGCCGCGCTTGGTGATGTTGCACTGCACGACCGGCCCCCAGCAACCGATCTCCACCAGGCACTCCTTGTCGCCGTAGTGATGTGCGAAAATGCCCTCCTCGTAGAAGCCGCCGCGCACACACTGCTGGTGTACCGTGTCCTTGAAGAGCCAGGAAGGGCGACCCAATTCGTCGAACTCAGGCAAGGGGCCGAGACCATTGAGGAAGAGCAAAACGGCGTTCACAGTCTCGGTGAAGTTGTCACCTATCGGTGAGCAACCGGGCACGTTGATGACGGGAAGCCCCAGAGCGCTAACGTAGTCTTGTCCTAAAAAGTCCATCACGCTCATTGCACCTGTAGGATTGCCGTAGGCAGCCGGTATGCCTCCCCACGTCGCACAGGTGCCGATGGCAAGCACCGCCGCAGCGCCGGGGGCCAGGCGCTTGAGCCACGCGGAGGTGGGAATGGGTTTGTTCTGGCCGTCCACTGTTTCGACACCCATACCGCACCAGTACCCGCCTGTTTCAGAGGCAAGGCTTTCGTTGGCGATTGACCCTTCGTATATGACAACATAGGGTGTGTTGAGCTTGCCTTCAGCCGCAAGCTCGTAATTGTGCATAAACGCTTCGCCCGATTCCACTGAGGTTACAGGATGATGTAACACAACGCGCGGCACACCCGGTATTCGTCCGATCAGCAAGTCCTCGACGCTGGGAGCGGTCGCGCCCGTCACGGCCACTGTGCAGCCGTCGCAGCTCATCCCCGCGAGCCAATAGGCATGCACCACCTTCACCGGGCCAAGCAGCGCACCGGCACGTTCCTCTCCTGGGGCCTTCTTCATTTCTCGATCGGCACTGGAGGTCAGCCAATCAACTGCCCCTACTCGCTCCTCAACATCGGCCTCAATGAGGGGCGAGGCGGGTGTTGTTACTTGCTCGGCCATTGTATGCTCCCTTCCATGAACCTTACGGAACCTTACGCGCGTCTTACTCGATGTCCGGTTCGCTTACATGTTCTATATCTATTCCTCCATTATACGCTGTTCTGCATACCTTACCAGCAGCATAAATCTTGCCACACTTCAGGTACCCAGACCAGTAGGGCGGCCCAAGCCGCACGACCTAGCCGGTGGTCGCTTCTGAGGGGGACTCTTGAAGCAGCCTGTCAACCAGTTGGTCAACCAGGCCGACGTAGCCCGGCTGAGGCTGGCGGTCGAGGACAGGAGTGCCCGCGTTATCGGCCTGCCGCACGTCGTCGTCAAAGGGGAGCACAGCGATGATCTCAAGGTCGCGCTCGGCGCAGTAATGGCGGATAGCTTCTTCATCCTGGATAGACCGCACTTTGTTCGCCACCACGTAGACCTTCTTAATGCCCAGGCCACGAGCCAGATTAGCTGTGCGCCCCGTGGTCTCCAGCGAGCGGTAATATGGCTCGGTGACTATGAGCATCACATCGGTATAGCGAACGGTGCCACGGCTCATATGCTCTATTGAGGCTTCCATATCCACGATAGTAAGCTCGTCTGCCTGCTCCATAAGCTGGCTCAACATGCCACGCACGGTGGCATGCGCTCCGCAGAGTCAGCCGGCGCCTGGGTGATCAACGTGAGCCGTAAGCAGCAGAGTGACGTTATCGGGGCCGACTACACCGTGCTCGGCGGTAACGTCGGACATCGGCTGAGTGAGGGTCAGCTGCTTTGCGCCGTAGGGGTCTGCATGCTCTTGGAGGATCGTGCGTGGGAGCGCATGGAGGGAAGAAAGTCCTTGCTGCGTGATACCGAGGGCCACCCCCAGGTTGGGGTTGGGGTCGCCGTCTATCGCCAGCACGGAGTATCCGCGCCGGGCAAACAGACGCGCAAGGGTCGCCGAGAGCGTTGTTTTACCTGAGCCACCTTTACCAGAGACAGCCAGCTTCATAGCTTTCTCCTTTACGTCGTTGTACGGCGAGGTACACCCTGGTTCAATGACAGGCTATCCCGCTCAGCTGAGTAGCCTGATAGTGCAGCTAGCGCCTGTACTTATATATTACGTCCATCAACGAGTCGTAAGTTTCGGCTCTACCATCGGCCTCTTGCGACTGTAGAGCGTCCGTAACGCAGTGTTCGAGGTAATTTCTGGTGAACCAGTGTACTGACCTGGGAGAGAGCTTCCTGCGCGGCAGATAGCTGCATCAGCACGGACGGTTGTCTATCATCTGCTCGGACCCCGCACCTATCCCTCGCTCGCGCTGAGTTTACGCCTAATCTGGTGGGTGCGCTCGGCTCCGAAGCGTTGCTAAGACACGGCATTGTCATTCATGCGCTTGCTCCTCGGGCACAATTTGCAACGGGTAGAGAGTATAGAGTTGAGGCTACCTTGAACACACTCCTGGAGGGTAAAGGTATTATACCTCTGGCCGTGGTAGGCGTCAAGACGGTAAAAATAAGTAACTGTTCAGAGTTAGGGTGGAGGGGCGTACCCTCACGCACCCCATGCCCCTCTCCCATGAAGGGAGAGGGGGCTTTAATCACCTTTGTAACCCCGTCAGGGGCCTGCCCCTGTGCACTCAGCATGCACAAAGCCCCCTCTCCCACAAGGGGAGAGGGGCTGGGGTGAGGGGAGGGACACCCCTCCACCCTAACTCTGAACAGTTACAAAAATAAGGTAGCTCCTCTCCACATTCCCTCCCCAACCCACCGACTAGGGGAGTGTGCCGCGTGCGGAGAGAGGTTGGAGTATTTCCATCGCACAGTAGTG
>JADMIH010000070.1 GCA_015478675.1 Chloroflexota bacterium
CCATGAAGGGAGAGGGGGCTTTATTGCTGGGGAGTATATCTCCCATGAAGGGAGAAGGGGCTTTACTCCTGCTGAGTGCACAGGAGCGGGCCCCTGACGGGGTTACAAAGGTGATTAAAGCCCCCTCTCCCCTTGTGGGAGAACAACTGTATCCCTTGTGCACTCAGCATGCACAAAGCCCCCTCTCCCTACATGGGAGAGGGGGTTGGGGGTGAGGGTAGGTGCGGGTAGGTGAGGGTACGCCTCCACAGCTACTCCTTGAAGATTGCTACACCTCTACTCTGAACTCTTACCGGTCAGGGCGATTGCATCTAAATTGATTCACGCTTGTGATTGCTCCGGTCTGGGACCACGAGAACCGAAAATATAGGCTGTGGTAAGATACCCACGGAGTTGAGCACTCTGTGACAGGCACGATCTTGTCTGGTTAAATCGCTCTAGCAAATTAGATGCAATCGCCCTGTCTTACCGGTACTCGCCAATTGCGTCCAACACGCTCTTATGCTATAGTAGGCGCAATCGCTATCCTCTTACATCCTGTACACCCCGCTTGCCCTAAGCTACAGGCCAATAATTTTACGTCCCGAATGGGGGCGTAGAGACGGTGGCAGGCAAGTCGTAACTCCGCCGCAGGCGAAAAGTAACTCGCAATTGCAAGAAGAGGTGATCCATGGATGGTGTGCAGCGCATACAGTGTGAGTGGTGCCAGAGCATGAATCCCGCGCAGGCGATCGCATGTTGGGCGTGCGGTGCGCCACTCGATGTGCGCAATCTAATAAGCGAATCGGGTTGGCGTGAAGCTCCGCGCATCAAGGACATGACCGAAATCCGCTTTGGCAACAGCACCTGCCAGGTGGAAGGCGAGATCGTGCCTGTGGCCGAGATGGGGCTATCGCAGGGCGATGCTGTCTACTTTGAGCACCACGTCCTACTCTGGAAAGACGACAGCGTGCCTCTTACAGTCATGCCGTTACAGGGTGGGGTAAAGCGCGCCCTGGCAGGAATGCCTTTCATCATCAGCGTGGCTCACGGCACGGGGCGCATCGCCTTTTCCCGCGATGCCACAGGCGAGTTAGTCGTTATGCCTCTCCACCCCGGCATGGAGCTAGATGTGCGCGAGCATGCCTTCCTGCTGGCGTCCCACCAGATAGCCTACTCCTATGTACGTATACAGGGGTTGCGTAATATCCTCCTCGGTGGGCAGGGGATGTTCATGGACCGCTTTGTTACCACCGACCAGCCCGGCCTCCTCCTCCTGCACGGCTATGGCAACGTCTTTGAGCGTTATCTCAGGCCCGGTGAAAGTATCTTGATTGAGCCTGGAGCCTTCCTTTACAAAGACGCGGCGGTCACAATGAATGTAGAGTCACAGAAGCTGACCACCGGCCTCTTTGGGGGCACAGGGATGAACCTGGCCCGCATGACAGGCCCTGGCCGCGTAGGAATCCAGTCTATGTATGTCCATAACAAAACGGACTGAGGGAATAAAGAGATATGTGCGCTTATCAGAACCAACAGCCGCAACCACCGCAGCCACCGCAGCACCCCACAGCCGGAGCCGGGCCGCAGCGCAGCTATGCGTGCCCCTGGTGCGGTATGGTGAGCGACGGCACAACTATGAGCTGCCCCGCCTGCGGTGCGCCCGTGGATGTGAAGGCTATCGCCACGAAGTCGGGCTGGTATGAATTACCGGGCATCAAGGATATGGCGAAGCTACAGTTTGGCAACTCGCATTGCCAGATAGAGGGAACGTATGTGCCGGTGGCAGATATGAACCTGGCGGCGGAGGATAATGTCTACTTCACCCACCACGTGCTACTCTGGAAAGACCCGCAGGTAAACATCACTACGATGCCAATGCGCGGCGGGTGGAAGCGAATGTTCGCGGGGCTCCCCCTCATCATGGCGCAGGCGCACGGCCCCGGCCACATCGCCTTCTCGTACGACGGGCCGGGCGAGCTTGTGACGCTGCCCCTTCAGCCAGGGCAGGCAATGGATGTGCGCGAGCATATTTTCATGGTAGCCACAGGCCAGGTAACTTACGACTGGTTCAACACCAACATCTGGTTCACCACGCACAACGGTGACGAGCATGAGACCAATTACCCTATCGGCATGTTCATGGACCGCTTCTATGCCCCACAGGTGCCTGGCCTGGTGTTAATACACGGCGCGGGTAACGTCTTCGTACGCCGCCTGCAACAGGGAGAAACAATCCTTGTGAAGCCCACCGCTCTCTTGTTCAAGGATATGGCGGTGCAGATGCAGCTACATATTGAGAAGCCGGGGGGCACATGGAAGTCGTGGCGGTCATGGGGCGAGCGCCACCTGTGGCTGCGTCTCTACGGCCCGGGCCGAGTAGCCATCCAGTCTGCTTTCAAGCAGATGGAAGACAACGGCAACACTATGGTAAATAGCTCCCCCGCCTCAAGCTGGAGCTGGTAGCTCCCCTTCGGGGATTACCGATTGTGAATTAGTAATTATGAGTTACTCGATGCCCATTATCAGCACATCTACCGACTTATAGGTGATGCATAATTCATAGTTCTGCCTAAATTCGCACCACGAACAAATAATGCGCCACAGGCAGTGGCTCGGCGTTTATGGGCCGCCAGCTTTGCCCGCGATTGCCGCTCTCCAGGAGAAAGCCTGATGCCGTAGCTGCATAGAGGCGGTCGCGTCGCTCAGGGTCGTGGGCGAGGGCAGTTACCGCCATCGGCTGAGGCAGCGCGGCCTCTTGCCACCCAGGGCCACCACCGGGGCTGATATATAACCCGATAGGCGTGCCCACCACGAGCGTCGGAGCTTTACCGGAGGCCCCGGCAACTGCCAGAATAGCAACTCCACCCGCAGGAGAAGCGGGCAACTGCTCCCAGAGAGCGCCCCGGTCACTGCTCTTTTGAACACCGCCCGACAAGGTGGCGTAGAGGTTGCCTGTACCCACGTCCTCAGCGATAGACGACAGGCCATGCACAGACAGCTTCTCCCATAGCCCCTCCTGTGGGCTTCCCACTAGAAGGCTGGCAGCGCCATGCTGCGCCACTATGAGATAGAAGCGCCCAGGAGATGCCCCGCTCTCGATTATAGAGGCAATTGGCCAATTATCTGAGGGCGGTGAGAGACTGGCCCAGCTAACCCCACCATCCGCCGACAGATACAGGCCACCATTGTCTGTGCCTGTGTAGAGTTGTGTGCCTTTCTCTCCACGCGATATAGCCGTCGCGGGCGCGGCAATAGCCCGGCTACCCACCGGCTGCCAGCTGCGACCACCATTCTCGCTCAGCAAGAGGCCAGCCTCAGCAGCGGCAAGCACTCTGATAGGCGGCCCCGGCTCCGCCCACACCGAAGCCACCCGCACGCCGTCAAGCACCCTCCGAGGTGGCAACCACTCCGGCAAAGTGCCCGGCCTGTTGATTATCACCAGCCCGTTATCAGTGCATGCATAAAGTATAGTAGAGTTTGCCATAGCTTTACTGCCTTCGGCGGGATTATCAATTACGGTAGGGCAGGCTCCGATGAGCAAATAAGACCATCCATTGGCATCAGCCTTACGACCTTACCGCAATTCGTAACTCCAGGCGGTAGGCGGTAAGCAATTTCCTAGCATGCGTATTGCCTCACGAGCGTCCTCTCCAATATAGACGCCGCCCAGGTGCTCGCTGATATGAGGGTAGCGATTGAAGAGCTGGCCGCCATAAGCGAGCAGGGGCGCATAACCCTCGTCGCGCTTGAGATTATCAAGGAACTCGCGCAACTCGAAGAGAGCAGAGGCTGTCTCAGCCCGCGTCGAGGAGATACATACCACCTCCGGATGCATGGCGTGGATCATCCCTTCCAGGCTATTTACAGGCACATTCTGCCCCAGATAAACTACCCTGTAGCCGGATCGCCGCAGGAAAACCGCCAGGAACATCGCCCCTAGCTCGTGGAACTCCTCAGGAGCGCAGGCCACCAGCACGAGCGCTCCATGCGGGTTATAAGCACTGGAATGAAAGAGATTCGCCAGCCGTGAGCGCACGAACGATGCCGCGAAGTGCTCGACCGCCACCGAAATCTCGGCGGTCAACCATGCTTCGCCTATCTGCACCAGCACAGGCTGCATCAACTGGAGGCAGACATCTTCCAGCGTGTACAGGCTCAGCGCATCACTCAACACCGCTGTCGCTCGCGCTTCGTCAACAGTGCGGAAAGCCACCATAAGCTCAGCGCGTAAAGCGTCAAAGGAGCAATTTTCGTTGGCTGCCTCAACGGGGTGAGTAGGCTGAGGGTGACCTGGGGCGAGGAGAGGCGAGGCCACGTCATTTGCGTTAGCAGCGTGGCGCAGGTTGGGGTCGCCACCTAGCTGGCGGAGCATATCGCAGGCGCGGCTGATAGATAGCCCCTCCTCAATTTTAGCCTTCAGCCAGAGAATAGTATCTACGTCCCGCTGCGAGTAGACACGATACCCTGTGCCGGTGCGCCTGGGTGTAAGGATATTATAGCGGCTCTCCCAGCGGCGCAAAGTGTCGGCGTGCACAGCCGTCAACCGGGCAACTGCTTTTATATTGTAAATAGGCGCCTCTCTTTGAGAGCCTGAAGGTGCAGCCAAGATAAACGTTCCTCCCCCCTCTACCACCTACTATACGGCACGGTTCAATCTTTGTCAATGGTTCCGCCAGCCCTGCGGTGTTGCTTGCCCGTGCCTCTATCTTAGTGCTATACTAGCAAACGCATGGCTGATAGCGCCATATCGCCATGGCGCAGAGGATCACCGCCAGGCAGAAGCGTAGAACACTATAGAACTCGCCGTAGAGGGCGCGAAGAGGCTCTATACAAGAGCGCAACCAGCCGCGCATCACCTCGTTAAGAGCAAGGGATAAATCAGCAGCACTTTACCAAAGAGAACGAGAGTTCCGGGAAGTGAAGTGATCGCTGAGCATCGACTATTGACCGCTAATAAGGAGCTACTTGATGAAGATGCGGTTTCTCTGGGTCGCAGTTGCGCTTGGCCTGATAGCTGTACTGCTCACCCCGCGCACGAGCGAGGCGAGCAGCCCTATATACAAGCCTTCCGGCGAAGAAACCAGCGTAGACCAGCCAAAGGTCGTGCCCGATTCGTCGGTGCAGTGGACCTACTACGCCGAGTTGGCGCCAGGCAAGGTAGATGTATATCAGCTCTACGCGCAGCGAGGCCAGCAAGCTAACCCCTCGTTGTCAGTGCCCAAGCTTGATGCGCTCAAGAACTTCACCCCCACAGTGACGCTAGTGGGTCCCGGCCTTTCATCTGCAGTAACCGCAGCCAACACCAACCCTGGTGTCAGCGCCACCTTTATAGAATCAAACACGTTGGCTAACTACCTACCTGTGGGTGTAGGAGCTAAGTTGGGTGAGATGCCAGGCGTAACCATAGACTACAAAGGCGATCCCCAGGCACGGCAGGTTGTCTCCGACGGCTCTACACAGATAAGCCTCTGGCAAGGGCAAAGTCTAAAGGTGGATTACCCCAGCACCAATATCTACTACTTGATCGTGTGGGACAAATCGGACAAGGGTGGGCAGTACGTCCTCTCTGTAGGTGGAGAGGATGAGTCGGGCCTCGGAGACCTGATCAAGACCCCCTACACCTGGGCCAAAGCGCACCTCTGGGTCGGCGACACAGCACCGGTGATCATCGCCGCTATTGTGCTGATCCTGATAATCGCCGTTGTAGTGTTTCTGCTGGTGAAAAGACCCGGGAAGCGAGTAGTGCGGGCTGGACAGTTATAAACCTGGTTCTCAGGCGTGCGAGCAAGCCGTAGCTATAACAAAGAGGGTTGAGTGGGTATGTACTCAACCCTCTTTGTTATAGCTACGCTCATAGACCACTCAGTCCTCAGTCCTCATTGCACAGCCCTCAAAGAATGAACCTGCTAAGGTCTTCGTCCTTTACCAGCATTTTCACTCTCTCGTCTACGTAGCTTGCATCCACGACAACCTTGCTGCCGCTCTCTTCGTCGGCGCGGAAAGAGAGGTCTTCCAGCACCTGCTCCATGATTGTGTGAAGCCTGCGCGCTCCTATATCCTCTACCCTGTCGTTGAGATCGCTCGCAACGGAGGCGATACGTGTCAGTCCCTCGCTGGAAAACTCTAGCTCAACACCCTCAGTAGCCAGCAGCGCCGTGTACTGCCGGGTGAGCGAGTTCTCAGGCTCGACGAGTATAGCCTCAAGCTCCTTTTGGCCGAGGCTTTCAAGCTCTACGCGCAACGGAAAGCGACCTTGCAGTTCAGGTATTAAGTCCGAAGGCTTGGAGTGATGGAAGGCTCCAGCCGCGATAAAGAGCACATGGTCAGTCTTTAGAGGACCGTAGCGGGTCTGCACAGTCGAGCCTTCAACGATTGGCAACAGGTCGCGCTGCACTCCCTCGCCCGAAACATCAGGCCCCGTATCCATCGCATGTCCGGTGATCTTATCCATCTCATCAACAAAGACCACGCCCGTCTGCTCGGCCCGCCTGATAGCATTATCTACTATGCTATCCATGTCGAGTAGCTTGTGCGCCTCTTCATCTGTGAGCAAGCGCCGGGCGTCGCGTACGGAGACGCGGCGCATCCGCTTGCGCCCCATATTCCCTATCGTGGATTGCATTGAGCGATAGCCGTCGAGGAACTCGGTGAACGACTCGGTCATCTCCTCAGTAGACATACCAGGCGTAAACTCCAGCACCCCTCCCAGTTCATCCTGTTCCATGCCGATGTCACCCACGTCTATCTCTATTTGCTCCTCGTCAAGCTTGTGTGAAGCGAGCAGTTTCGCCATACGCCTGCGCTGCGTCCTAAGAGCCTCATCTGAGAGCGTAAGCCGCACCTCCGGTTCAACAGCCACAGCCGTTGTGGTGGCTGTGGTAGTGGTAGTCACCCCTTCAGCAGGCACACTGAGGTCGGGGCCGCCACCTTGCGCCTGGGCCTGCATCCTGGCACGGCCCTTACTTTGTCTGCCTACGTGCAAGTCAGCACGTTGCTCCATCAAGTAGTTGACGATGCGCTCATTCGCCGTCGACTCGGCACGCTCGCGCACTTCACCCAGGCGCTCGTCGTGTTCCATGTTGAAGGCGGCTTCCGCCAGATCGCGCACGATTGATTCGACATCGCGGCCTACATAGCCCACTTCAGTGAACTTGGTGGCCTCAACCTTGATGAAGGGCGCATCAATCAGCCGAGAGACGCGCCTGGCGATCTCGGTTTTACCGACCCCTGTAGGGCCGATCAGCATTATATTCTTGGGTGTAATCTCCTCGCGTATGCTCTCATCTACCCTCTGGCGGCGCACACGATTGCGTAAAGCAACAGCCATAGCGCGCTTGGCGGCTCCTTGCCCTACTATAAACTTGTCTAATTCCGCCACTATCTGGCGAGGTGTGAGGTCTTGCATAGTTTACCTCGTATACTGCTTCTAGCTGTTATCGCAACACGGCCCGCAGGATAGCCCTCATGCGCGCCGCACTCTATTCACTATAAGGCTCAGGATATAGCCTCTTCGGGCTGCTTAGCTTCCGCTTCTACAGGAGGGCTATCGCCGTTCACGGCTTGCGCGGCAGCTATCGAATAGAGAGTAATATTGCTATTGGTGTAAATACAAAGGTCGCCCGCGATCTGCAAAGCAGAGCGTGCGATTTCTGCTGCTGGAAGCTCGGTGTGGAGCATTAAAGCGCGAGCGGCAGCCAACGCATACGCGCCGCCGGAGCCGATAGAGGCGACCCCATCGTCCGGCTCTATCACCTCTCCATCGCCCGATAAGATCAGGATTTGCGAAGGGTCTGCTACGATAAGCTGCGCCTCAAGCCTGCGTAGGTAACGGTCTGTACGCCACTCTTTGGTAAGGTCTACCGCCGACTTGCGCAGGTTGCCCTTGTTGCGCTCAAGCTGGGATTCAAACTTCTCAAAGAGGGTGAGGGCGTCTGCTACCGCGCCCGCGAAGCCTGCCAGTACGCGCTCTTTGTAGAGCTTGCGTATCTTGCGGGCCGAATGCTTCATCACAACGTCACCAATAGTGACTTGCCCGTCCCCCGCCATCGCCACGATATCACCGCGCCGAACCGCGAGAATAGTAGTGCTAAGTATCATGGATATTTTGCCTCTGTGTTAATTATACGTGGATGCACCCTAATGTAGCAAATGTGGAAAGAATGCCCGCCAAAGGCGGAATTATGAATTGTTCGCTAGTAGCTTGCCCCATAATTGCTAATTCTCTTGCGCTGGGGGCCTCTTGTTGCTATAATATCCCCTGCATGGGCGTGTAGCTCAGTTGGTTAGAGCGTTCGGTTCACATCCGAAAGGTCACAGGTTCGAGTCCTGTCATGCCCACATTGGCCGGTGGGCCTTTTTATTTCCCCGCCCCTGCGCCTTTCCTTCACATCCCCATCTAATGTACAATGCACGGCGAAAGAACAGTCAGGAGGCTTCACCATGCAGGCAAAATCCCCGCCCTTCAACGCGATCATTAGTGTATCCGACCCGGCAAATCTCGACACACTTGGTAAGGCTTTACAGGAGATGGGCGCGGTCATTTACGCCACAGGTGGCACGAAAGCTCGTCTCCAGGATGCAAGCGTCGAGGCGCATTCGGTGAGCGAGTTGACAGACTTTCCTGAAATAATGGGAGGGCGGATCAAGACCCTCCACCCTGGCGTACATTCGGGCATTCTGGCGAAGCGCGACGACAAGAACCAGATGGCCCAGCTACAGGAGCACGGCCTGCTAGCCATAGACCTGGTGGCGGTGAACCTCTATCCTTTTGCCAGAACAATCGAGCGCAGCGGAGTGACGCTTGAAGAGGCCGTTGAGCAGATAGATATCGGCGGCCCTACAATGCTCCGCGCCGCCGCCAAAAACTTCGCCTCAGTAGTTGTCCTCTCTGACCCTGATGACTACAGTGCGGTGATAGCTGAGTGGCGTAAAGACGGTGAAGTAAGCCAAAGCACACGCCACCGCCTCGCCGCCAAAGCCTTCCGCCATGTCTCAGAATACGATACTCTGATCGCAAACTACCTGGACTCGGCATCAGGGCTCGCCGTTGAGGAAGAGCAATCTCCTCCTCAAATAACAATCAACATGAGGCAAGTGCAACCGTTACGCTACGGCGAAAACCCCCACCAAAGAGCCGCTCTCTACAGCGATGATCTACCCGTAGGTGGGGCGACACTGGTAGGCTCCCTCAAGAAGCTGTGGGGGCCGGAGCTATCGTACAACAACCTCCTCGATGCCGATGCCGCGCTCTCACTCGTGCGCGACTACGCTCGGCCTGCCGTAGCGATCATCAAGCACGCTGGACCTTGCGGGCTGGCGTGCGGCAGTGATGAAGGCGATATGGCAGAGATATTCGACCGTGCCCTCGCCTGCGACCCTGTTTCGGCCTTCGGAGGCATAGTAGGCGTCAACAGGCCGGTGAGCGACCAATTGGCCCAGTCGCTAGCTAAAACGCGCTTCGATGTGATTGTAGCGCCCGGCTTCTCGCAAGGCGCGATTGACCTGCTGGCCGTCAAGAAGAGCTTGCGGCTGCTGGCGGTGCCCGATACCTACATAGAGCGGCGCGATGACTCGTTCGCGTCGCGGCTCGCCTTCAGGCAGATAAGCGGGGGCTTCCTGGTGCAGAGCCGTGATACGATAGGGCCCGATATAGTAATGGAGCCTGTGACGCTGCGCCACCCTACCCTGGAAGAGATAGCCGACCTCACCTTCGCCTGGCGAGCGGTAAAGCATGTACGCTCAAACGCCATCGTGCTGGCACGCAAGCTGGCGACAGTGGGAATAGGCGGCGGGCAACCCAGCCGGGTAGACGCGGTGAAGATAGCCACAAGCAAAGCAGATTGGCACGCCCAGGGAGCGGTCATGGCCTCGGATGCTTTCTTCCCATTCCCTGATGGCATAGAAGTCGCAGCCCAGGCAGGTGTCACCGCGATCATACAGCCTGGCGGCTCGGTGAACGATGACGCCGCAATCGAGGCTGCCGACATAGCAGGCATGGCAATGGTCTTCACCCACAAGAGGCACTTTCGGCATTAGAGAAAGGACTTCTACTCTTGAAAACAAAGAGACAACCCTGCACAAGGCGGGGTTGTCTCAACCCTAAATCTGAACGCTTACAGCAATGCGTCTTTGATTATGCCGAAGCTATTTTCCGCTCGTTGGGGGCGGGGCGCTATTAGGGGCGTTTACCACACTCTTGCTTGGCGGCTGGCCGTAAAGCTCAGGGTTCAGATAGAGGCCTTTTTCTGAGGCCGGCTTATCTTGCTCTACAGGAATGCGGTTCTGCTCAGCGTAAGGGTCCTGGCGTATGCCTGTTACCTGCCAGGAGACCTTTGAGTCGGCCTTGCCACCCGCGATCTTGAAGCTGTTGCCTTCTATCTCCTGGGCCACATATAGATCAGGGCCGGGTGCGCCAATTGGCGTTAGCTGGTAGCGGAAGTCGCGGTTTAGCGCCTGGAACCAGGCGGGCATGGTAACTGTGGCTTCTCCCTTCGCGTCGAGTGTGACATTGCCATTATACAGGTCCATCATGTCAGGGCTTTCGACGAAGGAATGGTACAGGTACTTGTTGGCAGGGTCTATCGGATCATCTATCTGGAACGAGCCTGCACTCTTGCTCAGGGTGCCAACCACGCGCACGTTGCCGTTGAAGGTGCCCGCGAAGCCCCCCGCGTTATTGTTGTCGCCAAAGACGGCGCTGCCGGAGCCGGAGCTTCTGCCCGCCACTCCAAAGCCGCCATTTGTGTTCTGACCAAAGACGCCGCTCGCATCGCTCGCGCTCGACACACCGTGAAGGCCATTACCGTTCACGCTGTCGCCCTCGATAGCTCTGCCACCGCCCACGGTGGTGCGGGCGATTATAGGCTGGGGGCTGCTGTCGGTGTTGATATTGATGCCGGGCTGTGAGCGCGCCAGGCTTGCATACTTGGACATCTGCGCACGTGTCACGGCGCTGTTGGGCCTGTAGTAAGGCAGGTTGTATGGCGGCACGCAAGGCTCGCCCGCTCCACCACAGTTGTAGCCGCTAACTATCCCCGCCAGGTAGATGCTGTGCAAGTAGCCGAAGAAAGGGTTGCTCACCGGTACGTCCTGGAAGTCCTGCGCGGGGGCAGTCTCACCATCGGGCACAGTTTGCGAATAGCCACTACTAAAAGGGGCAGCATTGACGGCTGCTGTGGAGAAACGACTGGCGCTCACGCCCACCGCGCCACCTACAAGGCCCACAAGAACGATCTGCGTAGCGACAAAGAGTTTGCGATTCATAATAACACCCTCCTATGTTGTTTATGTACGCGCCGGAGCGCCCTGACAGGAAAACCCACAGCCTACATTGCTATGGAGAGGAGCAAGCAGGATTGTAGCACATTCCTGCTGTATTAGCTGAACGAATCACAGTGGTGAAAGGTTGCTTTACCAGATGGGGCTATTGACCTTGATATTGTGCTATAGAAGGACCCCTCACCCCATGCCCCTCTCCCCTTGGGGGAGAGGGGGCTTTACTCCCGGCTCTTCCCATGAAGAAAGCCCCCTCTCCCTTCATGGGAGAGGGGGTTTGGGGGTGAGGGTACGTAAGGGTAAGTCTCCACAGCTACTCCTTGACGATTGCTCCACCCCAACTCTGAACAGTTACCTTCATACTCTTTGTTCGACAAGGGCCGAAGTGCTGTGCTATAATTTGAGGATTGCCACCTTTAACCCACTGGATAACAAGACAACAAGTTGTCGCCCCAGCCTAGACCTCGATGAGGAGGCCATTATCATGGATTTCGAGCTTTCTGACGAACATAAACTCTTTCGCGACACAGTGCGCGACTTCGCGGAAAAAGAAGTAGCCCCAGGCGCTTTAGAGCGCGACAAGACCCACCGGTTCCCTAACGAAATAGTCGAGAAGATGGCAGCCCTCGGCTTGATGGGTGTGCCTTTTCCCGAAGAGTATGGCGGCGCGGGGGGCGATACCCTATCCTACGCCATTGCCGTAGAAGAAATATCGCGTGCCGATGGTTCGCTCGGCCTGACGCTGGCGGCGCATACATCTCTTGGCGCTTCTCCCTTCTATCTATTCGGCACCCCTGAGCAGAAGGAAAAGTATCTCAAGCCGCAAGCTCAGGGTAAGATGATAGGCGCTTTCGGCCTCACTGAGCCGCACGCCGGGTCAGACGCCGGAGGCACAAAGACCTTCGCTTACCGGGATAACGGTGAGTGGGTTATCAACGGCTCCAAATTATATATGACCTCCGGGCGCATCGCGGGCGTGATGGTCATCACAGCTAAGACCGACAAGGAAGCCACAGGCTCGCGTGGAATCAGCAGTTTTATCGTGGAGAACCCCGCTGAAGGGCTTAGCTTCGGTAAAGATGAGGACAAGATGGGGCTGCGCTCCTCTATCACCTCGCCCGTCTTCTTCGAGAATGTGCGCGTACCTGAGGAGAATGTGCTGGGCACTCCTGACCTGGGTTTCAAACAGTTCCTTGAGATACTTGATGGGGGGCGCATCTCTATCGGCGCGATGGCCGTTGGATTGGGGCAAGCCGCGCTTGACGCCGCTCTCAGGTATAGCAACGAGCGCCAGCAATTCGGGCAGCCTATCTCTAATTTCCAGGCTGTGCAGTTCATGCTGGCAGACATGGCGACCAGGCTGGAAGCAGCCCGCCTGCTGGTTTATCAAGCTGCCTGGCTTAAGGACCGCAAGAAGCCGTTCACCAAGGAAGCGGCGATGGCAAAACTATTCGCTTCGGAAGTGGGTGAGGAAGCCTGCCACAAGTCTATCCAGGTGCATGGCGGCTTCGGCTACATCACCGAAGCCCAGGTAGAGCGTTACTACCGCGATGTACGCCTGACCGAGATAGGCGAGGGCACCTCCGAAATCCAGAGGCTGGTCATCGCTAGAGAAGTGCTAAAGAGCGCTAAAAAGGCCGGGGCACGCGCGTAACGTCTAATGCACCGCCGAGGACAATGTGCCGATCCTCAAACAAGGTGTGAGGCCCATAGCCAACGACGATGGAAATTGACATCAGACAAAAACTCTGCGCTCCCTGCGCCTCTGCGGTGAATTGATATGGAGCTAGAACTTACCCCCGAGCAGCAACTGATTCGCGACACAGCCCGCGATTTCGCTGAGCGCGAGCTTGAGCCTCATGCCCAGGAGTGGGACGAGAAGCATATCTTCCCTCGTGAGGCTTTCAACAGGATGGCCGAGCTTGGCTTCGCGGGTATGCTTGTGCCTGAGGAGTATGGGGGCGTGGGGGCAGATACCCTCTCTTATATACTTATGCTGGCGGAGCTAAACCGGGTGGTGCCTGCTCTCGGCACTGTTATCTCCGTTCATAATTCTCTGGCTTGTGGGGCTTTACTATATTTCGGCAGCGACGAGCAGAAGGCGCGCTACCTACCCTTGCTGGCTTCGGGTCAGTGGCTTGGCGCGTACGCCCTCAGCGAAGCGCACGCAGGCTCTAATCCTGCCGCCATGCGCGCTACAGCCGAGCGTCGCGGCGACACATACGTGGTCAACGGCACCAAGACATGGATTACATCGGGCGCGTCGGCGGAGCTTATCATCCTCTTTGCCGTCACAGGCCACAGCGACAAGCCGTCGCGCAACATCTCGGCCTTCGCAGTCACCAAAGAGACGTCCGGCATGCACTCAGGCAAGCCCGAAGAGAAGATGGGCATTCGCGCTTCCGAAACGACGCAGCTCATTTTCGAGGACGCACAGGTGCCCGCAGAAAATCTGCTCGGCCAGGAAGGTGAAGGCTTCAAAGTAGCCATGTCGCTCCTGGATGGTGGGCGCATCGGCATCGCGGCGCAGGCGGTAGGCATCGCCCAACGAGCTTTCGAGGAAGCCACTTCATACAGCATGCAGCGCGAGCAGTTTGGCGGGCCAATCTCCGATCAGCAGGCTATACAGTTCATGCTGGCTGACATGGCGACGGGGCTGAGCGCTGCCCGCCTGCTACTCTACCGAGCCGCCACCATGCGCGACGCGGGCAAGCGGGTGACCAAAGAGGCAAGCATGGCCAAGCTCTTCGCCTCGGAGCTTGCTATGAAGAGCGCCTGGGCCGCCGTGCAAATTCATGGCGGCTATGGATACGTCAAAGAGTATCCCGTGGAGCGATTCTTCCGCGACGCCAAGATAACCGAAATCTACGAAGGCACCTCGCAGATACAGCGCATAGTGATAGCGTCTAATCTGTTGAAAGGGAGGTAGGGCGGAAAGGCCTCAATGTGCTGGTTTGAAGATAGCGGCTCACGTATATATTATGAGGAGCATGGCACGGGCGAACCGGCGCTTGTGATGCCGGGCTTTACCGAAGGTGTTGACGAGTTAGATATGCTCGTCGCCGCGCTTTCTGCGCGCTATCACGTGATTGCTGCCGAGTTGCCGGGCTCGGGTAGCTCAGAGCCACAGCCGCGAGACTACACGCCCCACTTCTACCGGGAAGACGCTGCCAGGATGGCCGCGCTGTTGGAGCATCTCAATAGTGGTCCGGCGCACATCCTCGGCTTCAGTGATGGCGGGGAAGTGGCCCTGCTGATGGCTATCGATCATCCTGAGCAGGTACGCTCGCTTGTGGTCTGGGGCGCGGCGGGCACCCTGGGGAGCGGTGATCTGGCCCCAATGATAGACGCTATCGGCAATATAGTGGACACCCCTCCGCCTAACGCATATGGTTGGAGCAATTATCTCAAAGAGAGATATGGCGATGATGTGGCTAGAGCGACAACCCGGAGCTGGGCGCGGGCCTCACGCGCTATACTTGATGCGGGTGGTGATATCAGCCTATCGCGGGCAGGAGAGATCAACTGCCCTGTGCTGATTATCCATGGCGAATACGATCCATTCTGCACCCGCGACATGGCGCGAGAGCTTGCTTCGCGCATACCGCACGCCCAGGGGATAGAAGTGGCCGATGCAGGCCACCCCGTACACTCCGACCGCCCAGATTGGTTCAACAAGGTAGCGCTTGACTGGCTGAGCGTTACGTAACTACGAACTATGGACATTACGCCCGGTCGTTGAGGAGAAGTCATGCGTGTGGAAAGGCTCGATTTGCATGGGTACACTGTGGCTGCGGCCATCTACCGATTTGTCGAGAGATACAACGCACTGCTGCCGCAAGCCTCCGATCCCAACTACTATGCCATAGAAGCTATTCATGGCAAGAGCAGAGCCGAGTCGGGCAGTATCCGCGAGACACTGCGTGATTATCTTGCGGGCCAGGGTAAACGGATAAAAGGATTCGACGCGCAGCTTGCGTTGCGCGGAGCCGATTACCTGCTTGATGGCTGCGGCAGGTTGGCCTATATGCATGGCGAAGACGCTACCCACAATGCGGGATGCACGATAATAATCCCCCGCCAGCGCATCGCATCACCACGCGAATGGCTCCGCTACAGGTGAGCAATGAGCAGCATGGAGTGAGATAAGATTGCTCAGCACTCAGCCTCCATTGCTCGTTGCTCGCTTGCGTTCTATTTGCACTCTCTCCGTCGTTCTACAGATATACGCCAAAGGCAACGCTGTTGGAGGTGAAGCATGTCGCAACCTGGTGCGAGTATTGGGAAAGTAAAGGATCAAGCAGAGCAGGCAGCCAACAAAGCGCAAGGAGCCGCCGACAACCCCTGGGTCGAGCGCCTTGCTCGCTTTGGCTACCTGGTGCGTGGTTTATTGTATGCCCTTGTTGGGTTACTGGCCGTGCAGGTGGCGGCAGGTGTCGGGGGCCAGACCACCGACAAGAACGGGGCAATCGCCGCTATAGCCGCGCAGCCTTACGGCAAGTTCCTGTTGGTGCTGGTAGTAATCGGCCTTATCGGCTATTCACTCTGGGGTTTTGTCCGCGCAATCCTCGATCCACTCAAGCGCGGCACCGATCCGAAAGGGTTGGCTGTGCGTGGAGGCTACATCGTCAGCGGCCTCTCTTATGGCGCGCTGGTCATCCCGGCCATGAGCTTTATCCTCGGCAATGGTGGAGGAGGAAATGGGAGTAACGGCTCTCAGGACATCACCGCCAGGTTACTCACAGCGCCCTTCGGCGTCTGGCTGGTAGGGTTGGTAGGCGTGGTCGGAATGATAGGCGGTCTGGGGCAGATGTATCAGGCTTATAGCGCCGACTTCAAGAAGGACTTTAAGTCGGCTGAGATGAGCGCCGACGAAATGAAGTGGGCCACCCGTATAGGCCGCTTTGGGTTGGCGGCGCGTGGCGTGGTTTTCGTGATGCTTGGCTTTTTTGTGCTGCAAGCCGCGTTGCAGGTAGACCCCAAAGCGGCCAAAGGTCTGGACGGCGCGCTCCAAACCCTTGCCCGCCAGCCGCAAGGGCCCTGGCTCCTCGGCATAGTAGCCCTGGGCCTCATTTCTTTCGGCGTCTATTCTATCCTCTGCGCCCGCTGGATACGCGTCAAGAAATCTTGATACTTCTGCGTGGTAAAGAACCGCAAGAATAAACGACCACTATTACGAGATCGTTGCCTGGCTGGTGAGCCAGAATATCAGCCCCGCTACCAACAGCAGTGTTACCGTGATGAGCGCCAGCGCCCATGGTGATCGCTTAGAGGCGCTATCGTCGCCAAGCATTCGCCTGGATCGTAGATAGTCAAAGAGCGCAAAGATAAAGATAGAGGCTCCCCACAGGACGAGCAGCTGCCCTGCGATGCGTGCTATGAACTGGTTGTCGGGGTTGCGGAAGGGCACGAGTTTGACAACTGCCAGCCCTCCCCCTATCCCCGCCAGTCCTGTGCGTATCCAGGCTGAAAAAGTGCGCTCGGCGGCCAGTAATGTGCGTGTGTACGCCAGTTGATCCCTGGCATCCTTCTGCTCCATCACTCCTCAGCTTTCTCAGATTCCATAGCGTCGCGAGCCAGACAGCAGCTTGCCAGCCACATGCCGCCGACTATCCAGCCGCCAACTATGTCCGAGGGGCGGTGGACCTTCATATAGACGCGGCTCCAGCCGATCATGACAGACAAGGCCAGCACGGTCGCCCAGAGGCGAACGGCAAAACGCCTCTTTTTCTCCTTTTTAGCCCGCACCATCACATACACCAGAGTGCCGTAGGCCGCGAGGCTCATCGTCACATGGTCGCTGGGAAAACTGGAGCTAGACGCCGCCTGCTTCCTAAACACGATGATCGGGCGCGACCTCTTGACGACGCGCTTGAGCGCCCCATTCATCGCCGCGCTGCCCCCTATAGCTACCGCTGTGATGAGGGCATCTTTCTCCCGCTTCTGTGTGAGCCACCGCAGAGCAGCGAACCCTGTGAGAGGATAAAGGGTGAAAGGCTCGCCGGCAGCGCTCAACAGCTTCATCATCTGGTCGAGCGCTGGGTTGGCTGCGGCACAAAGTGCGTGGCTTATCCTTCTATCAAAAGTTCTGGTAGGGCGCTTTAAGGGCCCCTCAATGAGCTTGCCGGTCACGAAAGCGGTGGCGAGACTGGATGTAACGCCGCCAACCAGCATGGCAGCAGCATAACGCTTTCTTTTTGGCGCATTGTTCTGAGACATACGCTCCTCCTGGTAAGGGTCGTTAGCAAGGACAAATGACCGCGTGAGCAACGATCTTCATCCTTGCACCCTCTGTGCCAAGCTCTGACGAGGAGCTAACCGTTGTGAAATGTCATCTGCTGTTGGCCTAGATTTCTCAAGACCTTGGAAGCAGTCGGGTAACTGTTCAGACTAAGGGTGGAGGGGCTAGCTTAGCCCCCTCTCCCTTCATGGGAGAGGGGCATGGGGGTGAGGGCAGGGGGTGAGGGTGCGTGAGGGTGCGTAAGGATACGCCTCCACAGCTACTCCTTCAAGATTGCTACACCCCTATCCTGAACTCTTACGCAGTCGGGCAGTATTGATTTGTCAGAATAGGTGTTCTATAATATGAGATGTACAATATTGGCCGACCAGCTTTATGCAGCCAGCTTACATGTGGATTACGCAACGTTTACTTCTGTAGATGCTACTATTGTGAGGGAGGGTGCCGCAAGTGAAAAGCTTTCAGCTTACGGAAGACATTACTCACAAGACGTTGGAGGTCAAGGTAGCGCAGAGTGTTTGCGAGGCAACCATAACCTGGCGGTCGGCGGTCGAAAAGGAAGTAAGTTTAGATAATCAGCTACACTCTATTGCTGAACATGCAGTCACTAAAGCGCACAATAACGTTATGCGGAAGCAACTCGCCCTGTATACTGCTCTTGAGAAATTACCGGTCAACATATGACGAAGCTATGGCCTGGGCCAATAGCGACGATGGGGTATCATAGCAAAACTTTCAAGAGGTTGTATGGTAGA
>JADMIH010000071.1 GCA_015478675.1 Chloroflexota bacterium
TGGCTCTTCCCAAGAAGAAAGCCCCCTCTCCCTTCATGGGAGAGGGGGTTGGGGGGTGAGGGCAGATGGCGCAACACCCGCACGGATACCCCAAGAAGATTGCTCCACCCTTACTCTGAACAATTACTATGCACGTAGCTATTGACAAAGCGACATCCTGGTGCTATTATGGGAGCGGTTGCAGAGACTTTTAACGTTGAGGCAGAGCTAAACAGCCTGCACTACTTGGATTGTCGGCGGGTAAGGGCCGTGAGCGCTCCCACCTGGTTGCGATGGAGATAGTGGTGAATGGCGACAACTCTTGAAGAAATAGCTAAATCCGCAGGTGTTTCACGCTCAACGGTCTCTCGCGTGATCAACGATCAACCTAACGTTGACCAGGAGACCCGGGCACGGGTGCTGCTCGTGGCGGAGAGCCTCAACTACCAGCCTAATATCGCCGCTCGTAGCCTGGCCGCTGGACGGACCCAGATCCTTGGTCTTGCCATACCCGCCGGCGTGTCAACTCTCTTTGCCGACCCCTACTTCCCACTCCTCATCCAGGGCATCACTTCCGCCTGTAATGCGCAGGATCATTCCGTTATGCTCTGGGTCGGGGAACCGGAATACGAGCGGCGCACGATCCGGCGGCTGCTCGCCGGTGGCTTAGTAGATGGCGTTATCCTCGCTTCGGCGCTGGTGGACGACCCCATCCTGGAAGCGTTGCTCAAACGGGGCTTACCCTTCGTTATGATTGGACGGCACGCCACCAGCGACAGGACGAGCTATATCGACGTTGACAACCTGAACAGCGCGCACGAAATGGTCGCATACTTGCTGCGCGCGGGCTACAAACGTGTAGCTACTATAACGGGCCCGAGAAATATGGTCGCTGGCGCTGACCGGTTGCAGGGTTACCTGGCTGCTCTGCGCGAGCGCAAGATTGCCTGCGATCCCTCTTTGATAGTAGAAGGGGACTTTACGGAAGAGGGTGGGTACAGAGCGATGCAGCGACTTTTGTCTCTCCCAACAGGACCGGGCGATGCGGTCTTCGTCGCCAGCGACGGTATGGCGCTCGGCGCTATGCGGGCTTTGCGCGAGGTGGGCAAGCGCGTGCCCGATGATATCGCACTCACCGGCTTCGATGATCTCCCTTTCGCCGCTCACATGGACCCACCACTTACCACGGTAAGGCAGCCTGTTTACCGTTTGGGAGCGGTTGCAGCCGAAACGTTGATAGAGATGGTCAGCCACCCTGGCGCGTCACCACGCCGTATTCTTCTACCTACGGAGCTGGTAATCCGCTCTTCTTGCGGTTCGCTACCGCACCGCTAGAGGCTATCACAGCCAGAAGGGTTGTATCCTGAGAATAGTATAAAGCTATGCCACCCGGCACGCTCACGCTGATCTGAGTACAATCGGCACAAGGCAAAAGAGAAGAGAGGCTAATATGGGACAGAGACGTCCAAGTGTGCGGGAAGGATTGTTGCATTTATGCAGCGACGATACAACGCTCGCGCCCGCCATCAGCCTACACTCCCCCTCCTGGTTCACCTGGCTGCAAGGGCACTCTATATTCGTTTACGAGCTCCCCTTCCTGCATTTTACCGCTCGCAAGGAAAGGCGCGCAGGTGGTGCGTACTGGTACGCATACCGGCGGCGGGGAGGTAAGTTACACACGGCATACCTCGGCAAGTCCGACGAACTGACGCTGGAACGCTTGAGCACGGTCGCCACCGGGATGCAACAAGTCGAAAACGCCACCCGTATGCCTGCTGCCATGCCTTCCGCCATGCCTTCCGCCATGCCTACCCACCACGCC
The DNA here is from genome assembly GCA_015478675.1 of Chloroflexota bacterium. Next base: position 1,802 of record JADMIH010000071.1, read on the forward strand.
GCAACACCTTCCACCACTGACTTTGACGCCCCCTCCGCGCCACACCTGCGTCCCACTTTACAACCTTGCATACAGCCTCCTCCCGGTCTTCCAGTTCCACTCACCCCCCTCATAGGCCGCGAAGTAGACGCCGCCCGCGCTGCCGCCCTTTTGTGCCGCCCAAGCGTACGCTTGCTCAGCCTCGTTGGACGTGGCGGCATCGGTAAAACCCGGCTGGCGCTCCAGGTTGCGGCAGAGATCGCGGAGCGCTTCGCCGACGGCGTCTACCTGGTGCCGCTCGCTGAGGTGCGCGACCCACAAATGGTGCTGCCTGTAGTGGCCCGTGCACTTGGGATAAAGGCAGAGCCTGGTACATCAGTGGCAGAGATGTTGAAAGCGGTTTTGAAGCAAAAGCTCCTTTTGCTGGTGCTTGACAACTTTGAGCAGCTGATGCCCGCCGCCTCGTACCTGGTGGACCTCCTCACCGCGTGCCCAATGCTCAAGCTAATGGTTACGAGCCGAGAGGTGCTTCACCTTTGCGGAGAGCAACCCTTTCCGGTAGGCCCGCTGGAGTTCCCAGACCTTGCGCATCCGGCACCGGCTGATCTGCTGCGGCACTGCCCCTCTGTAAGCCTCTTCCTCCAGCGCGCGGAGGCCGTTGCCCCAGGTATTGCTGCGAGTCCCGCAACTATTCGCGCGGTCGCGCAGATATGCGCCCGGCTTGAGGGTCTGCCGCTCGCGATTGAGCTTGCGGCTGCTCGCGTCAAGCTCCTACCGCCCCAGGCCTTGATAACACGACTGGAGCGCAAGCTCGAGGTGCTAACTGGAGGTGGTGCGGATATGGCTGAGCGACACAAGTCGTTACGCGCAACATTCATCTGGAGCCACGACTTGCTCACGGCTGAGGAGCAGTCTCTTTTTCGCAGGCTCGCCATCTTTGCGGGTGGCTGCACGTTGGAAGCGGCCCATGGTGTATGCAACGCTTCCGGTGATCTGACTTCGCCCTTCCTGGACCTGATCTCTTCTCTTGTGGATAAAAACATGCTGCAAACAGACAGGCGAGAAGCACAGCCGTCTCGGATTTACATGTTAGATACGGTGCGTGAGTATGCCCTGGAATGCTTGCTGGGGAGTGGCGAGTTACAGTCTCTGCGGAAAGCTCACGCAGCATACTATTCAGGCTATCTGCTGAGGGCCTGGCCGTGGGGGGAGGGAGATACGCCTGGGCAGGAGCATACAGCCAACTGCTCCGCTCGTGAAGATACTTCTATGCTGCGCACCCTTCCTGCATACGCCCCGCTCTGTTCTTCTCAGGGTGAGAGCCGTCCCGCTGGGCTGACCAACCGCGAGCTTGAGGCGCTGCTCCTCCTCGCCGAAGGACTATCAAACGACCAGATCGCCTGTAGGCTCGTGATCAGCACAGCTACGGTCAAGACATATCTGAGCGCCATTTATAACAAACTCGGCGTCTCCTCTCGTACGGCGGCAATGCGCTTCGTCATAGACCACCTGCATGGCGCGCACGCAGCTTCCCTTCCGCGACCGCAGGCCGACGCTCTCTCCAGCCATGCCTCCTGAAGAAGCCTGCCTGAAGAAGCCTGTTTGTGATCTCTCGTAGTGCAAGGCTGGGAGTGGAAAGGAGTGGGCGGTGGTGTTAGCCTTCAACCCGGGGCAAAGAAAAACATCGCGAAAGAAGTTCACAAAAGCGGCCTTTGTGTAACTATTACCTAACTTAGCGTACAGATGCTTACGGCTGACGGCACGGCGGGGTCACGTCAGACCCTCTAACAAGACGTTGATCCCCTTTCCTGACGGTAGACTCAGGCAGCCACTCAACACAAATCCCTATCTTTTTCCCGATGCATCCAGCATGCATCTATGCTAGCCTATCTAAGGCCTTGTATATCATCCGATATCTGATCGCTTAGCACTCTTTGTTCTCAGGCCGCTGGAGACTACCATACCGATTGGGGATTTATGCTATCGGCGCTACCTGTAGGTAACAGGTAGCGCACCGAAACTGCGCTTTGGGCAGCGAAAACGGCGTAGCAGAATGTCTACATATTGGAGATAGCTAAAGAGAGGTGCATATGAGTTAGATAGGAGGAAAGTTCGGCGACAGCAGATATTTGGATTACGCTAAAGCGCGCTGATGGCTGAGCCGTTGGGTAAGCGCGACAAAAGAGGACGGGGCAGCCCTGATAGCGCCTAGTGATATGTGTGACATATATCACCCACTGCACACCACATGTCACACTCAAGGCTGTGCCGACGTTTGTTGCATCTCGAAATTGAATGCAAAAGAGTATGGAGGCTCAAAGATGAACTTGATCCGTGTGAGATTTCGCTCCAGGTTGCAACTGCTCCTACCGCTATGTGTTGGGGCCGTTATGGTTCTCAATGCTTGCGGTGGCGAGGCATCCACGCCTACAACGATCCCAGCAGCCGGCTCAGTTGCCACGGCTGCTGCCACCGACACCACCGGGATGGCAGCCCCTACCGATACCATAGGAACCGGTGCCACAGCGTCTACACCGGCGACCGGCGCTACCGTGCCCCCAGCAGGCAACGGTATAATGACGGTGTCCGTAGCACAGCAGGCTACGTGGGTCCGCAACTTTAACCCTTTCTCCGGCGACTTCCGCTTCCCAACTATCAACGGCATTTACGAGCCGATGATGATCTACAACACCGTCAAGGGCGAATTGACTCCCTGGCTCGCAAGCGCCTATAAGTGGAGCACTGACAATAAAACCCTGACCTTCACCTTGCGCAACGACGTCAAGTGGTCCGACGGCCAGCCTTTCACTGCTGATGATGTGGCCTTTACCTTCAACCTCTTCAAGAACACGAACGGCTTGCAAGGCCCAGGCGGCCAGGCGATGAACGGCAGCACCGCATATGTTGACAGTGTCTCTGCGCCTGACAAGACGACCGTCGTCTTCAACTTCAAGACCGCCTTCACACCTGGCCTCTACGATATAGCAAGCCAGGATATTGTGGCCCAGCACATCTGGAAGGATGTACCGGACCCGGTGAAGTACACCAATGACAACCCGGTCGGCACCGGCCCCTTCACCCAGGTGACAGTCTTTCAGCCCCAGATATTTGAAGTAGATAAGAACCCTAACTACTGGCAGCCCGGCAAGCCCTACATCCAGGGTATCCGCCAACCCGCTTATCCCGGCAACGACCAGGCGAACCTGGCAACGGTTAACGGTGAGAACGACTACGCCGCCAACTTCATCCCCGACATAGACAAAGTCTTCGTCTCCAAAGATCCGACCAACAACGGCTACTGGTTCCCCCCCTTCGGCGCAACGGTGATGTTGTATCTCAACACTACCAAAAAGCCTTTTGACGACCCGAACGTGCGCAAAGCGATCAGTATGGCGATAGACCGCAACCAGATAGCCACTGTTGCCGAGTACGGCTATACCAAACCCGCCGATGTGACAGGCCTGAGCGACGCCTACCCGAACTTCAAAGTCTCCGATCCCTCCAAGCTCGGCGACTGGGCAACGATGAACGTGGACAAAGCCAACCAGATGCTCGACGCCGCCGGCCTGAAGAAGGGCTCCAACGGTATGCGCGCCAACGCCGACGGCTCGGCGATGACATACGAGATCAACGTCGTTGACGGCTGGTCGGACTGGGTATCCTCGGTGCAGATCATCGCCCAGAACCTCAAGGCTATCGGCATAACCGCCTCGGTGAAGGCCTACGACTTCAGCACCTGGCTTGACCGCGTGCAGAAGGGCAACTTCGACGTATCTATCGGCTGGAGTTCCGGCGGAGCTACCCCTTACAACTACTATCGCGACCAGATGTCACAGCGCTCCTTCCAGCCAATCGGCACGATAGCAGGCGCGGACTGGCACCGCTACGTCAGCAAGAAGGGCGACGACTTGCTGAACCAGCTGGCGGCCACCTCGGATGCTACGCAGCAAAAGTCTATCGCAGAGCAACTGCAACAGACATTTGCTGACGAAGCGCCCGCGATTCCCCTGTTCCCCGGCCCTGACTGGTACGAGTACAACACCACCCGCTTCACCGGCTTCCCGACGAAGGACAACCAGTACGCCATTGGTTCGTTCTTCAACCAGAGCACGCCTGAGCAGCTGATCGTGATGACGACAGTCAAGCCAAAGTAAGGTTTACAACCTTTGTCGGGAGACACCCGCCCGGGTGGGTGTCTCCCTCGTTTGCTAGCGTGGCACCCGGCTATTTCGGTTACACAGATGAAAATGGCTGCCACGAGCTGTCATGGCACAGCTCATGCAGCCTGTATTCTCTCGTAAGACCGCTCCTGGGAGGGCAACGATGCGCTTCATCCTCCGGCGATTGGGCTTCTACCTGCTTGCGGCGTGGGCTTCGCTCACCATTAACTTCTTCTTGCCCCGCCTGATCCCTGGCGACCCCGCCTCGGCTATTTTCGCTGCCGCGCGCGGCCAGATGCAGCCAGAACAGCTAACGCAAATACGCGCAGCCCTGGGGTTGAGCGAGGAGCCGTTGATCAACCAGTATCTCACCTATCTATCCAATATTTTTCGCGGTAATTTCGGCATATCCTTTTCGGCGTTCCCTGCGCCCGTGACGACGGTAATCGGTAACGGCTTGTTCTGGACGCTCTTACTCGGTTTTACATCGCTCGTCCTGAGCTTTATCATCGGCAACGTCATCGGCATAGTTGGCTCATGGCGCCGGGGTGGAATAGTGGATAGCACGCTCCCACCGCTGCTGATCTTCGTCGGGGCATTCCCCCCTTTTTTCCTGGCGCTGATGGGCCTCTACTTCCTGGGCTTCCAGCTGCAATGGTTCCCGCTACGCCACGCATTCGATGATAATCTCACCCCCGCCTTTACCCTCCCCTTTATACTGAGTGTTATCCAGCATCTTTTGCTTCCAGGTCTCACGATCATCGCCGTTTCGCTAGGCGGGTGGGTGCTTGGCATGCGCAACACGATGATTGGGGTGCTAGCCGAAGATTATGTGACGCTGGCCGAGGCCAAGGGTTTGTCGCAACGCAGCATCATGTTCAACTATGCTGCTCGCAACGCTCTCCTGCCGAGTGTTACCGCCTTTGGCATGGCGCTGGGCTTCATATTGAGTGGGCAACTCCTGGTAGAATTAATCTTCGGATATCCCGGCCTCGGCTACTTGCTGCTACAGTCGGTGCGCGGCCTGGACTACCCACTGATGCAGGGGTTGTTTCTCATGATCACGTTCGCGGTGCTGGCCGCTAATTTCATCGTTGACGTGCTCTATACGCGCCTCGACCCACGCATGCGCACCAGCTAGGGCCAGTTGGCACCCAGCCTGGGAGTAACAGTGTAAGTTAGCGTGTCAGAGGGGGAAACCGGATGCAAGCTCAGAATCAAATTATCGAAGTGGAGGCAAACCCAACTGGGCAGCTGCTGCCTCTCCCGAGGGTCGCGCCGGTGGGCAAGCGAAGGCGAGCCTTCATGCGCAATCTCCTGCGCAACCCCAAGGCCGTGGTCGGAGCTTCCATAGTAATCTTCTTTGTCCTGGTAGCAATCTTCGCCCCGCTGATAGCCCCGGGAGACCCGAGCAACTTCGTCGCCCGCCCGAATCAACCCCCTTCCGCCGCCCATATATTCGGGACCGAGGGGCAGGGTAAGGACGTATTTGCTCAGACCGTGTGGGGGGCTCGCATCTCGCTGGAGATCGGCTTTGCCACAGGCCTCCTAACAACGATAGTCGGTATCTTGATCGGCATGACCGCGGGCTATTTCCGGGGCAAGATAGACGATTTTCTGTCGCTGCTGATGAACCTATTCCTGGTGATCCCAGGTCTACCGCTGCTGGTGGTAATCGCCGCCTACCTGCGCCCTGGCACGGGCACGATTGTCCTTGCACTAGCCTTTACAGGGTGGGCCTGGCCAGCGCGCGTTTTGCGCGCCCAGACCCTCTCGCTACGAGAAAAAGATTTCGTTTCCGCCTCGATAGTCAGCGGCGAAGGCAACGCACGCATCATCTTCAGAGAGATTTTGCCCAACATGGCCTCGATCATCGTGGGCAGCATGTTCGGCTCGGTAACTTACGCGATTGGCGCCGAAGCGGCCTTGAGCCTGGTGGGGCTGACCAACGTCAGCAATATCACCTGGGGTACCAATTTGTACTGGGCGCAAAACAACGCCGCTCTGCTGGTCGGCGCCTGGTGGACCTTTATCCCGTCGGGCCTCTGCATAGCGCTCGTCGCTTTCGGGCTGACGATGGTCAACTACGGCATGGATGAAATCACGAACCCACGCCTTCGCGCTGAAAAGGAACTGAAGAATGTCCTCAAAGACCGCACCCTCCGCACCTTCCGTAACCTTCGAGCAACCCCAGTCCTCCGGCGCACGCACGATGCCCAGCAGTAGCTCGCTTTTGCTCGATGTACGCGACCTATATGTAGAATACGAGACGGAGCGGGGGCCAGTGCGTGCGGTCGATGGCGTGTCGTTCTCAATCGCTGCGGGAGAGGTCTTTGGCCTGGCAGGGGAGTCGGGTAGCGGCAAGTCTACGATAGCCCACGCGATTATGCGCCTCCTGCACCCACCTGCGCTCATTACTGGAGGCAACATCATCTTCAACGGCGAGGACGTGCTGGAAATGAGCCAGGAAAGGCTTGAAGCCTTCCGCTGGAGCGACGTCTCTATGGTCTTCCAGAGCGCCATGAACTCCCTGAACCCCGTGATGAAGATTAGCGACCAGATAGCTGACGTGCTCGTAAGGCACAATAAAATGTCAAGACAGCAGGGCAGGGACCGCGCCGCCGAACTCTTCGATATAGTCGGCATTGACCGCGAGCGGCTCGACTCATACCCGCACCAACTTTCCGGGGGTATGCGCCAGCGGGCAGTAATAGCTATCGCCCTCGCGCTCGACCCACCTCTGATGATCATGGACGAGCCAACTACGGCCCTCGATGTGGTAGTGCAGAAAGACATCATGCAGCAGATCGAGGAGCTAAAGGAGAAGATGGGCTTCTCGATCCTCTTCATCACGCACGACTTATCGCTGATGGTGGAGTTTTCGACACGTATCGCGATCATGTACGCCGGCGAAATCGTAGAGCTTGCACCGGCGCACCAGCTATTTGATGATCCGCTACACCCCTATACACGGGGTTTGATGAACTCGTTCCCCTCGCTGAGCGGCCCAAAGCGCAGGCTGGCCGGCATACCTGGCGCGCCGCCGGACATGGTCATGCCACCCTCCGGCTGCCGCTTCCACCCGCGCTGCGAAAGTTGCCAGCCTATGCACACAAGGGTGGTGCCAAAGCTACAGCAGGTCAAGAAAGACCACTGGGTGGCCTGCCACCTTTACACCGCCGACCCTGACGCCCAATGGAGACGCTCATGACCAACACTACGGGCAATCACACAGGCCGCGCCGCGCAAACAGCGCCTACAACAGTTACAACAAGCCGTGATGAAGAGGTAGTGCTCGACGCTCTCCACCTGACCAAGCGCTTTCCGGTCGGCAACGCTTTGCGGCCAAAACATGTGCACGCCCTCAACGATGTATCGCTCACTATCAGGCGCGGTAAAGTTATCGCCCTGGTCGGTGAGTCCGGTAGCGGCAAATCTACAGCGGCTCGCCTGATCGCCAGGTTGATGCCCCCGAGCAAGGGTGAGATAATCTTTAAAGGTAAGGATGTGCTCAAGAGCGAACCTTTCAGGGCCTCCCTCTCTTATCGTAACAGCGTGCAAATGATCTTTCAAGACCCTTTCGGCTCCCTCAACCCGGTCCACACTATCGGCTACCATATCGAGCGCCCGCTCGTTATTCACAAGATAGCGAAAGGCCGCGCAGTAATGGACAGGGTACACGAGCTACTGGCGACAGTAGGCCTCAACCCCCCCGTGGAGATGGCAAAGAAGTTCCCGCATCAAATATCGGGCGGGCAGCGCCAGCGCGTAGCTATCGCCCGCGCCCTCGCCGTCAACCCCCAGGTGATACTGGCCGACGAGCCGATTTCTATGCTCGATGTATCTATTCGCATGGGCATACTCAACCTGATGGAGCGCCTCAAGGAAGAGCACGGTATAGGTTATCTGTACATCACGCACGACATCGCCTCGGCCCGCTATATCGGCGACCAGACGAGAGTAATGTATGCAGGCTACGTGGTGGAAGGCTCTGAGAGCGACGAGTTGATACAGCACCCTGCGCACCCCTATACCAGGCTGTTGCTATCGGCAGTGCCCGACCCACATTCGGGCCTCGCTGCCCGGCAGGTCGAAGCGCGGGGCGAAGTTCCGTCGCTGATAGACCCGCCGCCGGGTTGCCCCTTCGCAGCGCGTTGTCCATATGTGATGGACATTTGCCGCAAGGTAATGCCGGGCGCCGAGGCGGTCGGCCCCGATCACTGGGTCCGCTGCCACCTTTACGGTGCCGGGCAGGACCCAGCGCCTCAGTAATCTCCAACCTTTTATCTTTTCTTTACAAGGAAGAGTACAAATCGATGAATGACATGAAATTACCAAGCTCCTTCCTGTGGGGCACTGCGACTTCCTCCTATCAAATAGAAGGAGCAGTCCACGAGGAGGGGAGAGGCGAGTCGATCTGGGACCGCTTCTCACATACGCCCGGCAAGATCCAGGATGGCAGTAACGGCGACATAGCATGTGACCACTACCACCGCTGGCGGCAGGATGTCGCGTTGATGAAAGAGTTGGGTCTGCAAGCCTATCGCTTTTCCATCGCCTGGCCGCGCATCTTACCAGATGGGCACGGGCAGCAGTTGAACCAGGCTGGAGTTGACTTCTACAGCCGCCTCGTTGACGAGCTGCTGGCTGCGGGCATCACCCCTTTCCCTACCCTTTACCACTGGGACCTGCCCCAGCCGCTGCAAGATAGAGGCGGGTGGCCCGCTCGTGCTACCGCCCAAGCTTTCGTTGACTACGCCGATGCGATCAGCCGAGCGCTAGGAGACCGGGTCCACAACTGGATTACTCACAACGAGCCATGGTGTGCTAGCATGCTCGGCCACCAGATAGGAGAGCATGCGCCCGGCTGGCACGACTGGCCCGCCGCTCTCGGCGCCGCTCATCATCTGCTCCTCTCTCACGGCTGGGCAGTGCCGGTGATACGCCGTAACAGCCCTGGGGCCGAGGTCGGCATTACCCTCAATTTGCTCCCCGTCACTCCCGCTACTGACCGCCCGGAGGATATAGAGGCGGCCAGGCGCTTTGACGGATATTTCAACAGGTGGTTCGTAGACCCTCTCTTCAAAGGCTCTTACCCCCCTGATATGGTAGTTGATTACATAGCTGAAGGCCACCTGCCCGCTTCCGGGCCGGAGTTCGTACAGAGTGGAGATATGGCAGCTATATCGGTGCCCACAGACTTCCTCGGCGTCAACTACTACAGCAGGGCAGTGGTTTCTGCATCCGGCGAGCCCACAATTGCGGCGGAGACGTTGCTGGGCACTACAGATGTTGAGCGAACGGAGATGGGTTGGGAAGTCTACCCGCAAGGTCTCTATGAGCTGCTAACAAGCCTGCACGCCGACTACAACCCTGGCAAGCTCTACATCACAGAGAATGGGGCCAGCTACTCGGATGGGCCAGGTGAGGATGGCAAGGTACATGACGAGAGGCGCTTGCGTTACCTGCGCGACCACTTCACTGCCGCGCAGAGAGCAATAGAGAGTGGGGTGCCTCTCGCGGGCTACTTTGTCTGGTCGCTCTTGGACAACTTTGAGTGGGCCAAAGGGTACAAGCAGCGTTTCGGGCTCGTCTGGGTGGACTACGAGACGCAGCAGCGCATACCGAAAGATAGCGCTCTCTGGTACAAGCAGGTGATCGCCGCTCATAAGGCAAGCCTCGATACAGGAGAGAGATAAGCTGGGTGCTAGCAGACTGCGAAGCGAGGGGGCTACCTTTGTCCGGCAGCAAGGGTGCAAGCTAGAGAGCACAGCCTGAGCGAGATGAACCAACCGGCACAGAGGTTAAGCGATATGCTATCTGCGGTCAGGCAGAGCCTTGACGGTGAGTGGGAGTTCCGCCAGGCCAGTAGTGAAGAATGGCTGCCCGGCACCGTGCCAGGCGGCGTGCACACTGATCTCTTGCGCCTGGGCCGGATAGCGGACCCGTTCGTCGGCGACGAAGAGGCGCGGGCGCAGTGGGTCGCCAAAGAGGATTGGGAGTACAGGCGCGCCTTTACCCCGGATCGCGACCTGCTCGCCATGCCCCTTGTTTTCCTCGTCTGCGATGGATTAGACACCCTGGCCGAGGTACTACTCAACGGGCGACGCTTGGGGCGGGCGGAGAATATGTTTCGCGAGTATCGCTGGGACATTCGGAGGGCGCTGCGCCCAGGGGAGAACGAGCTTCGCATACTCTTTCGCTCGCCTACACAGTACGCTGCTGAGCATAATAAAGTGCGCTCCATGCCCGATGTGAACAATCCCCTCCCCGGCGCGCCGTATCTGCGCAAAGCTCCGAGCCACTTCGGCTGGGACTGGGGGCCGCAGCTTCCCGCCGTTGGCCTCTGGCGCACTATTCGCCTGGAAGGGTACAGCACTGCCCGGCTGGACGACGTGGCGCTGCACCAGGAGCACAGCAACGGTAGAGTGACACTGAGCACGACTGCTACAGCCGAGATAGCTGTTGCCAAGATAACCGTTGGCGCGGCGAACGAGTGCACGCCGCTTCCGCCCTTGCACCTGAGCCTGAGCCTGATCTCCCCTGACGGCAGGGCGCAGTCAACAGGGGCACTGCTGGAAGGGGACCGCCAAAGGGTGAGCCTGACGGTGGACGAGCCACAGCTGTGGTGGCCGAACGACTATGGCGCGCAGCCGCTGTACCAGGTCGCTATCACGCTGGCAAGTGGGGAGACAGTCCTCGACGAGCGGAGATTCCAGGTGGGCCTGCGCACGGTCGAATTGCGCCAGGAGCCGGACGAATGGGGCCGCTCTTTCACCTTCGTCGTCAACGGGGTGCCGGTCTTTGCCAAAGGCTCGAACTGGATACCCGCCGACACTTTCCCAACGCGGGTAACGCACAAACAGCTCGACCATCTGCTAGCTTCGGCGACCGTTGCTCATCACAATATGATCCGTGCCTGGGGCGGCGGGTATTACGAAGATGATTATTTCTACGAGTTGTGTGATCGGTATGGCCTCCTGGTCTGGCAGGACTTCATCTTTGCCTGCGCTGGCTACCCTCTCGACGATGAGGAGTTTATCGAGAACGTAAGGAGTGAAGTCCTGTACAATGTTCGACGGTTGCGCCACCATGCCTCTCTCGCCATTTGGTGCGGCAACAACGAGATTGACACAGCGTGGGCCGATTGGGGCTGGAATACACCCGAACACGCGGACCTCATCAAGGCCTACCGGCGATTCTTTTACGAGCGCCTTCCAGAGTGGGTGCAGACCGAAGACCCGGACCGCCCCTACTGGCCCAGTTCGCCCTCCTCAGGCGCACCACTCCACGACCCCAACGGGGTTACGGCGGGCGACGTTCACCAGTGGGCCGTGTGGCATGCGAACAAAGCATTCAGCAACTACCGAGAGACCCCAGCCCGCTTTGTGAGCGAGTTTGGATTCGAGTCGCTGCCGAACCTCTCAACTATCGGGGCTTTCGCCGAGCCACCTGACTGGAATATAACTTCGTACGTCATGGAGTACCACCAGCGCAGCCCTCTAGGAAATGAGAAAATCGTCCTCTATTTGCTGAACAACTTCCGCCTACCCAAAGATTTTCCGAGCCTGATATATCTCAGCCAGTTGCTACAAGCTGAGGCCATGCGCTCCGGCGTAGAGCACTGGCGGCGGCACCCAGCGTGCAGCGGCGCGCTCTACTGGCAGCTAAACGATTGCTGGCCCGCGGTGTCGTGGTCTAGCATAGACTACTATGGCCGTTGGAAAGCTATGCACTACAGCAGCCGCCGCTTCTTCTCACCGCTTCTCCTCTCCATCGAAGATAACGACACTGCTATGACTCTCTTTGTCACCAACGAGCGGCTGGAACCCTGGGCGGGCGAAGTCCATTGGTCCCTGGAAACGTTGAGTGGTGAGCGGCTCGATAGCGGGCAGGAGATGGTAAGCGCCGGTCCATTTTCCACCGCACACATAGCATCTCTGGACTTCAGAAGGCGCGTAACAGGAGAAAACCGTCGCGGGGTGATAGTGGTCTGCGAGCTGTGGCGGGAAGGTGAACAAATACAGCGCACCGTCGCCGCCTTCGCGCCGACCAAGCACATCAACCTGGGAGACCCCCATCTCGCCGTAGAGTTGACCCAGCGCGGTGAGGAGCTAGAAATCGAGTTGTGGGCAGGCTCGTTTGCCCGTTTCGTTGAATTGGCGTTGGATGGCGCCGATGTAATCTTCAGCGATAATTACTTCGACTTACCTGCAGGGCGCACAGCCCACATTTCCTGCCCCCTACCGGAAGGCTGGACGCTCACCCAGGCCAGGGGCGCTCTGAGGCTGCGCTCGGTCTTTGGTAGCTACTAAAATCTAAGGTCACTAACGTCACCAGCACAGAAATGGGTGCACGTTATCTGAGTGAGGTTGCGATTATGGCAGGTACTCATACCACGATAACTATCCAAGAGGCGGTTGGGCAGATGATGCTGGCGGCGTTTGAGGGGCAGGAGATGCCCCTTGAGGTTGAGGCGCTCCTGGGGCGGATACCGCTCGGCGGAGTGACGCTCTTCCGGCACACGAACGTGGGCAGTCCTGCCCAGGTACGCGAATTGACCACAGCCTTGCAGAAAGCCGCAGCGCAGTCGGGGCAATCCCCGCTCCTGATCGGAGCAGACCAGGAGGGGGGCACGCTCGTGGCGATGGCAGGCACCACTCCTTTTCCGGGCAATATGGCGCTCGGAGCGACGCGCTCGGAGGACCTTGCCCGCAGGGTAGGCAGAGCTATGGGCGTCGAGCTTGCCGCCATGGGCATAAACGTCAACTATGCACCCGTCTGTGATGTCAATGTCAACTCACGAAACCCCGTGATTGGCCCGCGATCTTTCGGGGAGAACCCGGCGCTGGTAGCTAAACTGGCAGCGGCTTTGGTGGAGGGGTTGCAGGAGGAGGGGGTCGCAGCTACCGCCAAGCACTTCCCCGGTCACGGTGACACATCTGGCGATTCGCACCACGCCCTGCCGGTGTTGCCCTTCAACAAGGCACGACTACGCAGCGTGGAACTGCCCCCTTTCGCAGCCGCGATAGATGCGGGTGTGCGGCTGGTAATGACAGCGCACATCGCGCTGCCAGCCCTCAATGATGGGCTGCCTGTGCCCTCTACCTTGAGCAGACCCGTCCTGCATGGCCTGCTCAGGCATGACCTCGGCTTTAAAGGCGTGATCGTTACCGACGCCCTCAACATGGGTGCGATCTCGCAAGGGCAGGGGCTTCTGGTGGATGCGATTGCCGCGTGCCATGCCGGTGCCGACCTGTTGATGCTGGCCGATAGCGGTTCTATACTGGAGAGCGTATACGCAGCGGTGCTACAAGCAGCACAGCGCGGCCTGCTAGCCCACGACGAGCTAATCTCGGCGGCCAACCGCATAGTGGAGCTAAAGGAGTGGATAGGCAGCAAGAGCGCGGAGCAGCCTGGCCTGGAAAGAGTGGCCTGCGAGGAGCACCAGGCGCTCGCATATAGAGTGGCGGCTGATGCAACTACGCTGGTGAGGGACCGAGACTGTTGTTTGCCGCTTCGCCTCTCCCAGCAGGAGAGGCTGCTTACTATCGTCCCACGCCCACGAAACCTCACCCCAGCGGACACTTCCGCCTACGATAAGCCTGCGCTGGGTGGTGCGCTCCGCCGCTACCACGAGCACGTTGATGAGATAACGGTGCCATTCGACCCCTCAGTAGAGGAGATCGCGGCCGCGGTAGCGCACTCGAAGGAGTATGACCTCGTGGTCGTGGGTACCATCAACGCAACCGAGCACCGGGGCCAGGCGGAAATCGTCCGCGAGCTGGTCAGCGCGGGGGTGCGCGTCATCGCGGTCGCGCTCAGGCTGCCGTATGACTTGCAGGTGTACCCCGAAGCGCCTGTATATGTGTGTACGTACAGCCTACAGCCGGCATCCCTGGACGCTCTGGCCGGTGCGTTATGGGGGCAGTTCCCTTTTCGTGGGCAGTTGCCGGTCACGGTAGTGGGCGCCTAGACATGTCTGCCCCTCTGTATATAAGAGCAGAGAGGGTCCTGGTACCCGAAGCTCTGCCGCAAAACTGGGCAACCGTCCTGGTCGAAGATGGGCTTATCACGGCAGTGCGGGCGGGTCAAGAGCCTGCTCCAGAGGGCGCGCGCCTGCTTGCCGGAGACGGGCTGCTGCTAGCTCCCGGCTTCATAGATTTGCAGATCAACGGCGGCTTTGGAGCAGACTTCACGGAGCAGCCGGAAGCGATATGGGAAGTGGGTGCGCGGTTGCCGCGGTATGGCGTAACTGCCTTCCTGCCGACGATCATATCCTCGCCCCTGGCAAGGGTCAGGAAGGCACAGGAGATTTTGTTGCAGGGGCCACCCGCCGGCTACAGGGGTGCTGTGCCCCTGGGGCTGCACCTGGAGGGGCCATTTCTCAACCCCAGAAAGCGAGGCGCGCACAACCCAGCCCACATGAGGCTGCCCAGCCTTGCGGATATAGAAGGCTGGTCGCCGGAGCGGGGCGTGAGGCTTGTAACGTTGGCTCCCGAGCTGCCGGGCGCCCTGGACATAGCGCGGGCGCTGACCGAGCGCGGCGTGCTGGTGAGCGCGGGCCACTCAGCTGCTACCTGGGAAGAGGCGAGCGCGGGCATAGACGCGGGGATACGCTACGGGACGCATCTGTTCAACGCTATGCCGCCACTCGGCCACCGAGAGCCTGCCCTCCCCGGCGCGCTCCTCCTGGATGACCATATAACTGTGGGAATCATAGCCGATGGTGTGCATCTACACCCGTCGGTCGTATCTCTTGTCTGGCGGCTCAAAGGCCCGCTGGGTGCGAACCTGGTAACTGACGCTATGTCGGCGCTCGGTATGCCGCCGGGTATGTACCGGCTTGGTGATAGCCAGGTCACCGTTGACGAGCAGAGGGCCCGGTTAAGCGACGGCACCCTGGCGGGGAGCATCCTCAGCCTGGACCAGGCGGCGCGCAATGTCGTGCTATTCACCGGCTGCTCGCCTTCCGAGGCTATCGCCTGCGTGACAAGGGTGCCGGCAGAACTGCTGAAGGGTGGGCACAAGCGCGGTTGCATCGCCACTGGGCTTAGGGCTGATATGGTCTTGCTCACCGCCGATCTGCACGTCTCGGCGACCATCGTCGGCGGGGATCTGGTCTACGAGCGGGCGACAGGGTTATGAATTGAGGTTCATGAAGGAGAGTCATGGCGCTAATAGATGAGATATACGAGCAGCCCGCCGTGCTGAAGTGCTGGCTGGAAACTCAGATGGAGAGCGCGAGGGATATAGCCCGGGCGATAGGCGCGCGAGACGTAGACTACGTTTTCCTGGCGGCGCGGGGCAGTTCGGATCACGCGGGGGTATACGCTCAGTATCTGCTCGGTTCACATAACCACCTGCCGGTGGCCCTCGCCGCCCCTTCCCTCTTCACCATGTATGAGGAAGCGCCCCGGCTGCGTAATGCTCTGGTAATCGGTATATCACAGTCGGGTCAATCGCCCGACATCGTCAGTGTGATAGCAGAAGGCAGGCGGCAGGGCGCGCTCACGGTGGCCCTGACCAACTTCCCCGACGCCCCGATCGCACAGGCAGCCGAGATGGTGCTCGACATCCACGCAGGCCCAGAGCGGGCTGTAGCTGCCACCAAGACTTATACAGCCCAGTTGCTGGCGATAGCGGCCTTGTCTGTGGCGCTAGGGGGCAGCAAAGCGGAAGATGTTGAGATGCTGTCACAGGTGCCCGCCGCCGTAGAGAAGGCACTGGCGATCGAGCCTGACGCAGAGAAGAGCGCCAGGGCGCATAGCTCTCTCAGGCGCTGTGTGCTGCTGGGACGCGGGTACAACTACGCTACGGCACAAGAATGGGCGCTCAAGCTGAAAGAGATGGCTTACATCTTTACCGATGTCTACTCCACGGCAGATTTCCAGCATGGGCCGATTGCCATTATAGAGCAAGGCTTCCCAGTGCTGGCCGTTGCCCCCGACGGCGCTGTCTTCGAGGGTGAAGTTGAGCTACTCCAGCAACTGAGGGACGACTACGGCGCTGAACTCATCGTGATCTCAGATGATGCGTCAGCGCTGGAGATTGCCCACTATCCCTTGCTACTGCCAGGCGGCCTGCCTGAATGGCTGACGCCAATCCCCGCAACGGTACTCACCCAGCTATTTTGCTACCACCTCACACGATGTAAAGGCTACAGTACCGAAGTGTCGAGAACACTGCGCAAGATTACCCTAACTCACTGAGGCTGGGTGTGACCCTTACCCGCCCGCTCAGGCGCGAGTGAGCTGGCGGGCCTGCGGCGTGTTGGCCGTTATCCACTGCTCACTGTGCATCATAGCACG
>JADMIH010000072.1 GCA_015478675.1 Chloroflexota bacterium
GCTGTGGAGGCGTACCCTTACCCACCCTCACCCCATGCCCCTCTCCCATGAAGGGAGAGGGGCATGGGGTGAGGGGAGTATATCTCCCATGAAGGGGGAGGGGGGCTAAGGGGCTAGCTCCCTCTCCACATGCTCCTCTCCCTTCATGAGGGGGCTTTCTTCCTGATGAGTAGCAGTGGACCCGGAGAGGGGAGACGAACCCCACGCAGGGCCTGGGCATAGGGCTAGCCGTTTACGACTTCTCCGCTGTGGGGGTGCAAAATCTGCCCCGCCAGGTACGACGAGTCGCTGGAGGCTAAAAAGAGATAGCAGTGAGCTACTTCCTCAGGCTGGCCGGGACGCTTCACCGTCACGTCTGCGCCAAAGCTAGCTACCTCCTCAGGCGGGAAGGTTGAAGGGATCAGCGGAGTCCAGATAGGGCCAGGGGCCACGCCATTTGCCCTTATGCCCTTCTCAACAAGCCCCTGCGGTAGCGAGCGCGTAAAAGCTACTATAGCCCCGCCCCCTTCGTGGCCGAATGATCGAGCAACTTTGGGCTTCTCTTGTATGCGGTTACAGAGGTAGTGTTGACGATGGCGCTCCCCTCTTTGAGATGCTTGAGTGCGGCCCTCGATAGGAAAGCTACTATCAGGCGGAGCATGCATCTAAGCCGAACGATCCGCCGTGTCCTTATACAAGCACCACGCTGTAGAGATTGTATTGGATGGCAATTTATATGCCAGTAACAATTTCACGAAAAGCTGCTCTGTGGCATGGTCAATGCTCGAAGCAACGCTTACCTTTAGTTGGAGGTGTGAAGAATAGAATGGATGAAGCTGAATGGCTGGAAAAAGAGAGCAGGCTCAGGGGGATGCTCAGGCGGCGAGGCCTTGACGCGGCGCTCCTTGGGAGGTCCGCCAATGTCGCATGGCTCAGTGGAGGCGGACAGTCTTACATCAATATCGCCAGCGAAGGGGGCGGAGGCTCGCTGCTGGTGACGCCTGACGCACGTTACCTCATCACCGATGTGATCGAGGCAGAGCGGCTGCGCGACGAGGAAGGCTTCGGCGCGGGCGGCTGGCAGATCGTAGCTGAGCCGTGGCACGAGCCGGGCAAGGCGATCACCGGGCTGACGGCCGGGCTTTGGGTCGGCGCTGACCAGCCAAGGCCAGGGATGGTGGATGTATCAGAGGATGTAGCCAGGCTGCGCTGGCTGCTCACCCCCGCAGAGGTGGTACGCTTCCGGCTGCTTGGGGCTGATACAGGTGCAGCCATAGGCGCAGCAGCGGCGGCGGTCAAGCCCGGAATGACCGAGTTTGCAATAGCGGGCTTGCTGGTAGAAGCTACCTACAAACATGGCGCTACGCCTATCGTAGTACTGGTTGCCACAGACGAGCGTATTGCGCAGCGCCGCCACCCACTCCCCACGTCCAGAAAGATGGAGCATACCGCCATGCTTGTGCTTTGCGCCCGCAGAAACGGCTTGATCGCCAGCGCGACACGTATCGTTCATCAAGGGCCTGTGCCTGAGCAGCTGAAGAAAGCGATGCAGGCCGTAGCCACTATTGACGCAAGAACCATAGATGCCACACGGCCCGGCGTAGTGGTGGGAGATATCTTTGCCCTCCTGGAGGAGGCGTACGCCGATGTGGGCTATCCTGGCGAGTGGAAGAACCACCACCAAGGGGGCGCGGCAGGCTACGAGCCAAGAGAATACGTAGGCACACCGGGCAGCAAAGAGATAGTTCAAGATGTGCAGGCTTTCGCCTGGAATCCGAGCGTGCCGGGCGCAAAATCGGAGGACACCTTTCTGGTCACGCAAGCAGGGGCCGAGCTACTTACGCCATCACCCGGTTGGCCGCAGATCAAGGTCAACCTGACTGACGGCAAAACGGTGGAGCGGCCTGGCGTTTTACAACTGCGCTGAAAGGGTAAAAACCGCGTCTCTCCTATCCTTTCTTGTGCCTTCCATACTTATGTGAGTGGTTTTACTTGAAGCCTGATAGCCCAGCAACATCTGGGGCTTCTTCTCGCCCCACAAATGGCATAGATCTTGCCCAACGGTTCTTGATTGTTGAAGAAAAAGGGCAGTCCAGAGCGTTGGTAGTGGCAAGCAGGGAGGAACAGATGGAACGCACAGGAGTAAAGGACAAGGTAGCGTTCGTCACAGGTGCGAGTTCAGGTATAGGCAAGGCAGCCGCGCTCTTGCTAGCCAACGAAGGCGCGAAGGTGGCCGCTCTCAGCCGCGACAAGAAAGAGCTACAGCAAACGACCGACGAGATCCAGCGCAATGGAGGGGAGGCCATTCCTCTCATCGCCGACGTTTCGCAGCCGAACGAAATGCAAAAAGCAGTGCAGAGTATCGTAGATGAGTGGGGCCGCATAGACATAGTCTTTGCGAACGCCGGAATCAACGGCGTATGGGCGCCCATTGAGGAGCTTGAGCCTGATGAATGGGACAAAACCCTCAGCATCAACCTTAAAGGCACGTTCCTTACAGTCAAGTATGCAGTACCGTACCTTAAAAGGCGTGGAGGCTCTGTCATCGTCACTTCGTCGGTGAATGGCACGCGTATATTCAGCAACACAGGCGCTACAGCCTACTCATCCTCGAAAGCGGCACAAGTGGCTTTCACCAAGATGGTGGCGCTTGAGCTTGCTAAGGACAAGGTGAGGGTCAATGTCATCTGTCCTGGCGCAATCGAGACAAATATAGAAGAGAGCACCGAGCAGCGCGACCTTGAGCAAGTGCGCGAACACGCCGAATACCCTGAAGGGGCGATACCCCTGACAAGGGGAAAGCCAGGCACCGCAGAGCAAGTGGCACAGTTGGTCCTTTTCCTCGCCTCAGACGCATCCAGCCATATCAGCGGCACCGAAATCTGGATAGACGGCGCGGGATCGCTCCTGATAGGTTAAGCATCCAGTTCAACTTCTCCGAGCCACACTCTTGAGGAATGTAGCTTTGCAGAAAGCTCAACCAATCTTGGCATTGTGGTAAGCAAACCCCATCTCCCTGCCTTTCCAGGGTAGCTTCGTGAAATGGTAGAGAAGGAAGCAAGAAGAGAAGGAAGCAAGAAGAGAAGGCAGCTCCAATTTGATAGGCTGGAGAGTGCCAACTGGATTACACCCTTATTCTTCTGAAAATAGGCGCTCAGCAGCCTACTTTCACTGTCGGTTAGTGGCCCGTAGGGTCATGGGATATTCTTCTGAAAATAGGCTCTCACGCCCCAATTCATAATTCCGAGCATGCCCGGCGCAGGCCATGCGGGAGCTACCTTACTCATTCTCCGCGTATTGCTTTTTGATAGAGGCCATCACCGCGGGGTCGGCCAGTGTGGTGGTATCGCCCAGCACACGGCCTTCCGCGATGTCTCTCAGCAGGCGGCGCATGATCTTGGCTGAGCGCGTCTTGGGTAGCTCTGTGGTGAAGTATATTTTGTCGGGCCTGGCTATCGGGCTGATCTTCTCAGCGACGTGCCTGCGTAGCTCCTCAACCAGGTCGTTGCCCGTTTCAACCCCGCCCCTGGGCGTTACGAAGGCCACTATGCCCTGCCCTTTTAGCTCATCTGATACGCCCACAACAGCGGCTTCCGCAACAGAAGGGTGACTCACCAGCGCGCTCTCCAGCTCCATCGTGCCCAGGCGATGCCCCGCTACATTGAGCACATCATCAACGCGGCCCATCAGCCAGTAATAACCATCTTCGTCCTGACGCGCGCCGTCTCCAGTGAAATAAACCTCGTGCCCTTCGCCAAAGCGACCCCAGTATTGCTCGACGTATCGCTCGTCGTCGCCCCATAGCGTACGCAGCATTGATGGCCAGGGCTGCTTTATCACAAGCAGCCCACCCGATCCACTGCCCGGCTCTATGGGCCTGCCTTCCTGGTCAACAATTTGCGCCGTAATGCCTGGAAAGGCGCGTGTAGCGCTCCCCGGCTTGGCCGGCACAATGCCCGGAAGGGGTGTTATCATGATCGCCCCTGTCTCCGTTTGCCACCAGGTATCTACCACCGGACAGCGCTCGCGCCCGATATACTTGTGATACCATATCCAAGCTTCGGGGTTGATAGGCTCCCCTACCGTGCCGAGTAGGCGCAGCGATGATAGATCAGAAGCCTGTGGATATTGAGCGCCCCAGCGCATAAATGTGCGTATTGCTGTGGGCGCGGTATAAAGCACCGTCACCTTGTACTTATCTATCAGCTTCCAGTAACGGTCTTTGTCAGGATAGTCGGGGCTACCCTCGTACATCACCGCTGTTGTGCCGTTAGATAGCGGCCCATACACCAGGTAAGAATGACCTGTTACCCAACCGATGTCGGCGGTACACCAGTAAACGTCCTCCTCTTTGAGGTCGAAGACCCATTTGGTGGTGAGGGTCGTGCCCACCATATACCCGCCTGTAGTGTGCAGCACTCCCTTCGGCTTACCTGTGGTGCCCGATGTATACAGGATGTAAAGCGGGTGCTCCGCCTCAAGCCTCTCAGCTTCTACCACTACACCTTCCGGCACTTCAGAGACGGCCTCGTGCCACCAGACGTCGCGCCCTTCCTTCATTTGCACCTCTTGCGCAGTCTCGCCCACTCTGCGCACCACGATCACCTTCTGCACAGTCAAATCGGGTGTATCGAGCGCGGCATCGGTGTTTGCCTTGAGAGGCACTATGCTCCCCCGCCTGTACCCACCATCGGCGGTAATCACCAGCTTGGCTTCGGCATCAATAATCCGGTCGCGCAGAGCTTCGGGGGAGAAGCCGCCGAAAACCACCGTGTGCGGCGCGCCGATACGAGCGCACGCCAGCATAGCAACCACAGCTTCAGGTATAAGGGGCATGTATATCGCCACGCGGTCGCTCTTGTTGACACCCATGTTGCGCAGCATCTGTGCGGCGCGATTCACTTCGCGGTAAAGCTCGGCGTAAGTAAGGGTAGCTGTGTCCCCTGGCTCTCCCTCCCAGATAAGAGCCGGCTTATCGGCGCGCTGCGCAAGATGCCGGTCCACGCAGTTGTAACAAGCGTTTACTTCGCCGTCAGCAAACCATTTGGCAAAAGGCGGATTCCACTCCAGCGTCTGGGTGGGCTTCTTAAACCATTCGATAACCTCTGCCGCCTCACGCCAGAAGCCAACAGGATCGGCTTGCGCCCGGCTGTACACCTCCGGGTCGGAGATATTTGCCTGAGCCGCAAAGTCAGGTGATGGCTTATACGTTCGCTCCTCGCGGAGCAAGGCCTCTATAGTGCCGGCGCGTTCTTCAGAAGGTGAGTGCATGCTTAACTCCTCATTCAAGGCTTTATCGGGTAACACCCTTAGCAGGGATTTTGCCGATAGTATATACCAACGCCTGCCGCACGGCAACGGCGGCGTGAGGCGCAAATGTTCAGAATAGGGATAGAAGAATCTTCAAGGGGTGTCTGCGGACTTTTCCAAACGGGAGGGCAGTGTTCAGGGCTGTTGATCTCTGGTGAAGCCGGGGGCAGGGCCAAGGGGGGCTGTTACTGCCGGTTCTTGTGGGGCCCGGGGGGGAGCAGGTGTCGTGGGCAGATAGGGTGCGTTCCAGGGTGTGGAACCGTAGGGCCGGGTATGCTTAGGAGGCGCTAAGGTACCCAGGCGGCTCAATATAGCTGAGCCTACTCCTATGCATGCGGCAAAGTAAACCAGCATCATCAAGACGATGCCAACAAATGGTGAGAGAAAGATCCCTGGGAGGGTGGCCGAGCCGAGGAGCACCGCCATACCGAGGAGCATTTCAAGGATGAGAGGTGGCATACCGTGTGTACCCTGGTGGGTTGTCTCATATATGCGCCTGCCAAGCCATATACTCGATACTACCAGGCCGAACAATAAAGCCAGGCCTGCGGCTATAGCCAGCACAGGTATCAGCACCACGCCCACAAAGGTTATCAGCAGCACGAACGAGAGCGCCGCCATTGCAGGTGGAAGCAAGACTGCTGTGATCAACCCGACTACAATCGAAGGGCCAGGCTCGGCGTTGAGTGTAGCGTTGGCTATACTTACCCGACCGGGCACCACCAGCGCCACCCCCACAGCCAGCATCAGCGTTATCAGGCTCAGCATGCCCCAGATAACGAAGCGCCCAAAGAGGCTCATCGGGTTGGAAAAAGGAGAGTGTGAATCTGCAAAAGAAGAGGCGTTATTCTGGAGAGTAGCTTGAAGGTTAGCGTCAACCAGCGGGAGGCCAGGCGCGCTTACCTTGCCACCGACCTTCGCGCCTCGGTCCTGGGATACTGTGCCCCCTACGACCAGCACATTACCCACAACGTTGCTGGTGGGGCCAAGCGTCACATTACCGTTGGTTACGGTAACATCACCCTTGACAGCGCCTTCTATATCAGCGTCGCCGCCGACCACTACCACCTTGCCATCTACAGCGCCGAGCAAAGTCAGATCGCCATTAGTAACGCTGACGTTGCCCGGCACCTCTTCGCCTTTATCTATCGTCAGATCGTTGCCGATCATCACCCTGTCGCCGTTGCCCTGCGCATAAACCACAGATGCGCCAAAAAGCGAAATGCCGAAAGTAACAAGGAGCAAGCACAAGAAGGCTGCGCACCAAGTTGTTATTTTATTTTGCCTGAAGAGGGAACTCATAACTCAGCTCTCAAAACTCGTGAAACGTGAGACGTGAGACGTGAAGCTCCGTGGATGATGTATCACTGCAACCACGCAATACGCTACACGGGTCTACGTCAGCGCCTCCAGGTAACCTGTGTTGCCGCGCTGTTCGGCGGCGGCTCGATGGTAGCTGGATACTAGCTGCCAACCTGCCAGGGCCAGCAGGCCAAGCACAAGACCGGCCACTGTCACCGTAGCGGGGCCAAAGCCCTCAAAGAGAGAAGCAACCCACGTTTGTGTTGCCTGGAAGAATGTGCGTAACATTTTTACCAGGTCAGACATGGGGCCGCTTACCTGTATTATCTCCGAAAGGACGAGGGCAAGGAGCAGGCCCACAGCCGCTGCCACCGATAGGCCGACTGCCGCCATACCGCGCATGTAGGAGGCTATCCGCGCATGCCATTCTTGCAGCGTGTCAAGGTGGTAGGCAGGCGCTTCTTCGTCGAGCCACCGCGTGAGCGATGGGATTACCGATACCGATGTGCCTTCAGGCATGGCAACGGCTGGCGCGGCCTCCAGCAGCATCTCTAGCTGTGGGCGCGACACGGGCGTAGCAGCTACCAGCGACATCACCTTCGCCTGAAAGTTCGTGGGCACTGGTATAGCCTCACGCGCCGAGGTCCCCAGGAGAGAGTCGGCTTCATGCATCGCCGTCCACAGCCGCGCGCAATCAGGACAGCCCGTTATATGTGCGTCCAGATGGCGCTCGTCTTCAGCCTCGAGCAGTCCGTCTAGCTTCAGGGACATTAGTTCATCATTGACAGTTGGACATACCATTAGGATGCACCCCCTTTCTGAAAGTTTAGAGCATTGCTCCTAAGCTGCGAGTCGCCCTCTCGAGCTTACTGTTCAATATTCTCAGGCCGGGCACTCAACATTGTTGCCGGGGCCTGACAACTGCTCTGCAAGCATCTTTCTGGCCCTGTGAAGCTGGGTTTTGACCGCGCTTTCGGTGAGGCCTGTAACATGTGCAATCTCCTCGTAGGAGAGGTCATTATAATAACGTAAGACGGTTACGGATCGATATTTGTCGGGCAATGCATCGAGCAAACGTTTTACAGCAGCGCTCTGTTCACTGCGCAAGGCAAGCTCCTCAGGCTGCGGCTCGTCGCTGGGCACGTAGAGAGCTACATCATCAAGGGGGGCCGAAGGGCGCCGCCTGCGTAGCATATCTATGCAGTGGTGCGAGGCTATAGAAAGCAGCCACGTCGAGAATCTGCGATCAAGCTGAAAAGTATGCAGCTGGTTCCAGGCTCGGACAAAGACTTCCTGGGCAGCATCTTCTGCTTCAGCAGGGTCTCCCAGCATACGGTATGCCATGTTGTACACAGCAGACTGGTAGCGGGTAACAAGGTCGCCGAAGGCGGTCTGATCGCCCCCCAAGGCCGCAACAACTGAAGCGCGGTCCTGCTCGGCGGATGTGGAGGCGGCAGATGCCGCAGGCCCAGGATCGCCTGTACGGAGCGACGCCGTTGCGTCTGACGCCGCAACGTCGGCTGTAAGTTGAACCGCGCCACTCCCTTCGCCAGCGCTGCTACTTTTATTTGTGTATGGTGTAGCTCCGCCCTCCGAATGAGGAGAGCGGATATGAAGGAAGTTGTCGGCGTCGGGGGTTGACATTATACCACTCAGCGGCGCTTGGAAAAGAGCCTTGGCCGATCGCTTTAGACCATCCAGGCTGATATCCGAACCCAGGACAACCGAGGCACCGGTGCCTGACATGGCAGCTACAGCGTTGTTACTCATTGGACATCTCCCCTGTATAACCCTATATACGTGGTATAACGCAGTAAGGTTGCAGAAGGAGCTGGTGGAATTACCAATTACAAACTATGATTGGTAGGCAGGCGGTAAGCTGTGAAGCTTCACGTTTCGCATTTCACGTTTCATTTGCTGGGATACTTCTGCTTATATTGAAAGACGCCCAGTTGGGAGAGGAGGACGTTGTAAGGAGGTTGGTTCTCAGGGTGCATTTCGAAGACAGCACGCTCGAAGTACTGCACCGTGTATGTTTTACCATCCAAGTCGCTCTTTTCTTGGAACTCTTCTGAGATAGGATAGCCTTGCTGTGCTACGCCTCCATTTTGCTGCCAGTACTGCAAGAAGCTCCCTCCTACTCTCTTGCCTGTTTGGGGGAAGAGTATGCTCCCTTGCTCGCTTTGTTGAGCTGGTGCCCCTCCCTGGTACTTTTGCCTGTATCGCAGTGTGCCTAGCTGAGAGAGGAGCACATTATAGGGAGGTTGGTTCTCAGGGTGGTACTCGAAGACAGCACGCTCGAAGTACTGCACCGTGTATGTTTTACCGTCGAGGTCGCTCTTTTCCTGCATCAGCTCAGAGATAGGGTAGCCTTGCTGTTGAAGGCCACCGTGTGTCTTCCAGTAGTCCAGGAATATGCCGCTCACACTCTTTCCTGTCTGCGGAAAGAGGCTGCTTCCTGTGTCTGGCAAGGCAGGAGGGGCGGGCGCGGCGGCAGTTAGAGGTATGCCGCTGATCGTTGCGCCCATGATGTCCTGGTCGCTGTTGCCTTTGGAGGCGTCTTCCCAGGCTACCGTGCTGCCCGAAACTTCAGGCGTTGACTGTGTGCCTGCGCCCACATATATAGGGAACTCCTGTCCGGTATTGAGGTCGTAGCCGTAAATATCGAAGTTAGCGCCGTTCTTCTGGTCGGGTTCGTTGCGCGAGTCGGCCCATACCACGATATTGCCGGAGATCGCCGGCTGAATCTGGCTGCCCTGCGCTGTTGAGATGGGGAACTCTTTTTTGGCGGTCAGATCATAGCCGTATATATCCGATGTGTCATCGCCTTTACGGTAGTCGGCCCATACCACGATATTGCCGGAGATCGCAGGGTCAGTCTGCTCATCAGGCGCATTCGAGATAACGAACTCTTGTTTTGTGACCAGATCGTAGCCGTAGAGATCGGAGTTGACGCCTTGCGGGTCAGGCTCGTTGCGGTAATCGGCCCACACTACTACTTTGCCGTTTGTGACGGGCTTGACCTGTGCGCTCTTGGCGTTGGAGATAAGGGTCTCCTGCCCGGAGGCGAGGTCGTACATATAGATATCGCCGGAGGTCTGGTCGTTGGGGGCGGTGGCATCGCGGAAGTCGGCCCAAACAACTGTGTTGCCCCAGACGCTGGGGCGATTCTGCATTTGTGGCGCTTTGCTTATAGGGAAGGCTTTTTTGTCGCTCAGGTAAGCGCCGTAGATGTCGAAGTTGTTCAGGCGGTTATCGGTTTCGCTGCTCGCGGCGTTACGCCCATCGCGCCACACCACGCGGATGCCGTCGGTGCTGGGCTGTTCCTCGTCTGATGCGCCCTCTGAGATAGGAAAGCCCTGCCGTGTACTAAGGTCTACACCTGCGATATTGCAATCAGCGGACCGGCAGTTAGAGTAGACGAGAGTATTCCCTGACATAGCAGGCGAGACTTGGTTGCCGGCCCCACCTGCCAGGGTGAAGGGGGCAGAAACGTCGGCTTTTGGAGCCTGACCAGCAGGCGCGGCCAGCGACAGGCCCGGAATAGAAGTAGCAAGCAAAGCGGCCAGCAGCGCCTTATGTGTGCGTGTAAAGCCATGTGGATAGTGCATTTGTGCCTGATTTCTCCTGCATAGAATATAGTCTTTCTCCTGTGCCAAGTATACCAGTCAGGAGGAAACTGCGCGCCGGAGGAGTGTAAAATCTGTGTAAAGCTCGGAACATGAGACTTTGCTTCGTTTCCCATTATTTGTGAGTATGCGGCTGTAGGTTTTTGCTCTACCAGTTTCCTGTTAGCACTGACTGGAACTGGTCATCGGTGAAGTAGGGATTGGCTATGTAACGCTTGATAGCGAAGAGAGGATCGGTATCTTTGTCCGAAAGCTCGCTCAACCGAAAGGCAGCCTTATAGCCATACGACTTGATCTTCTCGGCTGAGGCGGCATCGTAAATGCCGTATGGATAAGCAAAGAAGGGAGTTGGGTGGCCCAGCAACTTTTCCAGGGTTTGCTTTGGCTCTACTATCTGCTGCTGCCAGTCCGCATCGGTCTTGTAAGTAGTGACGGGGCGGTGGTCCCAGGTGTGCGGCTGAAGGTCGAAGCCTTCCTTGTCCAGCTCTTTTACCTGGTCGGAAGTCATGTAGTTTTCTTTGTCCAGTGTGACTGTCATGATGAAGAAGGTGGCGTTGAAGCCGTATTTTTTGAGCAGAGGCACAGCATTGGTGTACTGGTTGTTGTTGTCGTCGTCAAAGGAGAGCATGATCGGCTTGCTGGGGAGGGGTTGGCCGTTGGCGTAGTAGTCGTACACCTGCTGAGCAACCACGCTCTGGTAGCCGTTTTCTTTGAGGTACTTCAAGGTGGCCTCGAACTTTGATGGGGGCACTATGTAGCCTCTATCGTCGGCTGTATCGCTCTGTACCCAATCGCGAACGTGGTGATAGCAAAGGATAGGCACAAAGCCGCGATCAGCGAGAGGTATCGGAGTGGGCGTGGCTGTGGCTGCGGTGGTTAGTGTTGGGGGGGGTGGGGTGTCGGTTGGCGGGGCGGGGGGATCTGTAGGAGTAATGGCAGGTTGTATAACTGTAGCGGTGGCGGCTGGGGCGCTGTCGCAAGCCGACAGCGCAGGCAGAATAAGTGCGGCCACCGCCAGCCAAAGTAGCATGACCTGGGGACGAGGCAGTGCACGGAAGCTCATAACGAAAGAAGACCTTTCTAGGGGAGATATTGTGCCAGGGTGGGACAGCGCCATTTTACCAGATAGCTTCATAAATGCCCAGGATTAGGCCCTGATAAATGTTCAGAATAAGCGCTGGAAAACTAACGACGGCTTTGCGCCTCGCTTCTACCTTGCGCTTTATCTCACAAGTGGAAAACAACCTGCGCCCCGAAGCGTGAGTGTTATACTCCCTACAGGCCGGTAGCGCAACCCCTGCCGTTGTAAATCGTTATCTTTGTGGGACCACAAGCGCCCATGCAGAACGATTTACAACAGGCAAACAGGCAATAACTAGGAGGAAAAGAGATTATGAAATTAGAGCAGCGTAAAACTGCCAGGGCAGGAGCAGCAATCGCCAGCACCGTAATGGCAGGCGCCGTGCTACTTAACGCTATCCCTGCCGCCGCAGTGGAATTTGCCCACCCCGCTTTCAAGAACCTCTGGGACCGCACCGACTCCCTTGTGGCCTCAGGCCAGGTGAGCCGCACATTCTTCTGGGGTCCTGAGCCTCGTGCAGCGGCCCAGGAGCAATATGTAGACGCCCCGAACGGCACAGGTACCCGCCTTGTACAGTACTTCGACAAGTCGCGCATGGAGATCAACGACCCCGGCGCAAATGCGAGCAGCCCCTTCTTCGTCACCAATGGCCTCCTCACCATCGAGCTGATCAGCGGCCAGATGCAGATAGGCAACAACGCCTTCGTCAATCGCTATCCGGCTGTTATTCCTATCTCCGGCGACGTTGACGACACTCAGGCTCCTACATACGCCTCTTTTATCTCCGTATCTAATACCCGCCGAGGCGACCACCCGCAGCCCGACCGCACAGGCCAGTTCGCCACCTCCACCATTAACCAGGCAGGCCAGGTAGGCAACGACCCCGCGAAGGCTAGTGTGCCCGGCACCAAGATCGTCTACTTCGAGCCTTCTACCAAGCACAACATACCCGAAAGATTCTGGCAGTTCCTCAACGCCACCGGCCCTATCAGTCAGACAGGACAGATAATCAACCAGCGCCTGATAGACCCCTGGTTCTACGCTTCCGGCCTCCCCATCTCCGATGCATACTGGAGTCGTGTCAAGATAAAAGGCGTTATGCAGGACGTCATGATCCAGGCATTTGAGCGCCGCGTCCTTACTTACGTGCCCACCAACGAGCCAGGATTCCAGGTTGAAATGGGCAATATCGGCCTTCACTACTACGACTGGCGCTATAAGGATGCAGGCAAGCCGACGGGCACAGTTATTCCTGCCACAGGCACGCCCGGCACAGCTGTGCCCACCGTGACCGGCACCGTAAGCACTGCTACGGCCACAGGCACGCCAGGCAGCCCTACACCCACCGTTACTGGCACGCCCCCCACCTCTACGCCCACCGTTACTCCTACCCCCAACGTCATCACCCAGGGGCTTATCGCCTTCTCCTCGAACCGCAGCGGTAATTTCGATATATACACTATCAAGGGCGACGGCACAGGCGCTAAGGACCTGACCTCCAACAGCCCCAGAGACGATACCAACCCCGCCTTCTCGCCTGATTACACCAAGATCGCCTTCACCTCAAGCCGCGACGGCAACCAGGACATCTACGTGATGAATGCCGACGGCTCATCTCCTACGCGCCTCACCAACGACCCTGCCGATGACTACCAACCAACATGGTCGCCGGACGGCACAAAGATAGCTTTTGTCTCCAAGCGCTCAGGCGGCCAGGCCGACGTCTACATGATGAACTCCAACGGCACCAACCAGACAAATCTTACTTTCCTCGCGGGCGACGATGATAATCCGTCCTGGGGCGTCAATAATCTCATCGCCTTCACTTCGAAGCGTTCGGGCGCTGCGCAGATATATACTCTCAACCCCGATGCCCCCGCCGCCGTCACCCAAATCACCAATACCGGAGAGAACTTCCTGCCAAAATGGAACACCGTAGCCAAGCGCATCGTCTTCATCTCTACCCGCGACGGCACCGGCGAGGTATACACTATGCGCCCAGGTGGTGAAGAGCAGACCAGGCTCACTCTCAACAGTTACAACGACTGGGACCCGGCCTACTCACCCGACAACAGCAAAATAGTTTACGCCGAGGAGTTCGGGGGCGACTCAACCAACCTTGAGCTTTACGACATGAACATAGACGGCACCAACCAGCAGCGCCTCACCATCGAGCCAGGCAAAGATCAGCAGCCTAGCTGGGGCCTCACAACCACCAAGTAGAAGCTCGCTGCTCTGCTTTAATCATTCACAAGGCAGAGAAATGAATACAGAAAAGCCCCTTCCTAACCGTCGGGGCTTTTCTCTTGCTCCATCCTGGACACTCTCTCCTGCACCTTGGGACGCGTCCGAGAATTAGCGTAATCTACATACAACGACCGATTTGCTGCAACATTGAATGCTGTATACTCGTATTTAAGCAAACCCACAAGGTGAGGAGATACATGGCACACGACACAACCACAATCCATGGAGCAGATGCCGAGCAGCCCGCAGGCGAAAATGAGAATACACCTAAAGTTACCTTTATCACCGTCCTCAAAAACGGCAGCTTCCGCAACCTATGGCTTGGGCAGATCGTATCACAGGTGGGCGACTACTTCGCCTTCCTCGCCCTGCTCGTAGTGATCAGTGGCCTCTCCAAAGACCTTCAGAGCACCACCCTTGCTGTATCGGGCATTATGATAGCCAGCACTCTGCCACGCCTTCTCTTCGGCATGCTGGCGGGCGTCTTCGTGGATAGGTGGGATCGCCGCCGAACGATGCTGACCTCCGACCTGCTGCGCGCCGCCCTCACCCTTGCAATGATCCCCGCTTTCCTCGACAAGAATCTCCTTGCCCTCTTTGCCCTCACCTTCGCGATGTCGGCGGTAGGCACTCTCTTCAACCCCGCCAAAGGCGCGCTCATACCAAAGCTGGTGCCCAAAGAGCAGCTCCTTTCCGCCAACTCCCTCTCCCAGAGCAGCCAGATGTTAGCTGTGCTCATCGGCCCCGCGCTGGCAGGCACTACACTCAAGTTAGCGGGCACAGGCAACGAGTGGGTCGCTTTCCTGGTAGACTCCCTCTCTTTCCTCATCTCGGCCACAGCGATATTCTTCATATCAGTGCCACCTGAGAAAGCAAGCGATACGCAGCCCTCAGCTTCCGGCCCCGAAAAAGGGGCAGTGCGCCGCGTCTGGGAAGAGCTGCTCGTCGGCCTGAAAACCCTTATGCTCAACCGCACAGTAGGCACAGTCACAGCTATTCTCGGCATCACAATGCTTGGTATGGGCGCGGTAAATGTCCTCTGGATTATTTATCTGAAGACGCGCTTTGGGCTTGAGGGGGCGGAGCTGGCGTGGCGGCTAAGCATCCTCGATATAGCCTTTGCCGCCGGCATGATAATGTCCAGCGTAATCACAGGCAACGTGCTGTCGAACCTTGCGCCCAAGTGGTTCTGTGTCGGCAGCCTGCTGGGGATAGGCGTTATGCTTGCTGTCTTCGGATACTTGCCCGACTATTGGACAATCGCCGCAAGCATCGTGCTCCTGGGGGCGTTCGTAGCGCCAATCAACACAGGCGTCTCCACCCTCATTCAGATAGTAGTGCCCAACGAACAGCTAGGCCGTGTCAATGGCGGCGTGGGCACAGTAATAGATACTGCCACCTTAGGATCGATGAGCCTTGCAGGTGTGCTCGGCGCTATGCTCGGTATACCGGTCGTTTTCCTGATAGCAGGGGTTATATGCCTGCTTATGGGCGTCACCGCCTGGCTGGTGCTTCCTGCTATCACCCTCAAAGATAAGCCGGAAGAAGATGACACTGAACAGAGAGAGCTAGCCCTTCACCCCGAAGCCATCCTCGACCCCGGCCTCTCGCTATCCGAAATAGAACAGGCCAGCTAGGGGAAGCGCAGCCACGCAACCCGGTTAGTGGTACTCGTCGGAGACGATATGGCCGTCCTGCACCCTGACAACGCGGCGTGCGTGGGCGGCCAGAAGAGGGTCATGCGTTACAAAGACCACCGATTTCCCCTGGCTGCTCAACTCTTCCAGCAACCCCATTATATGCTCACCTGTGGCGGTGTCGAGGTTGCCTGTCGGCTCGTCGGCGATGACTATCGGCGGGTCATTGGCGAGGGAGCGCGCTATAGCCACACGCTGCTGCTCGCCACCCGAAAGCTCGCTCGGCAAATGGCTCGCTCGCCCGCCGAGGCCCACTCGCTCCAATAGTGACAGCGCCCTATCTCGCCGCCGAGCGCCATAGCTGTTGAGAAAGTCCATCGGCAGCATAACGTTCTCAAGTGCGGTAAGGGTAGGCAGCAACTGGAAGAACTGAAAGACTATCCCAACGTTTGCCCCACGCCATTTGGCAAGCTCATTTTCGCTCATCATATGAAGAGGCGCGCCTGCCATCAACACCTGCCCCGTGGATGGCCTATCTATGCCTGTGACCATGTTGAGTATAGTAGACTTACCGCTTCCCGAAGGGCCAACTATAGCCGTGAATTCCCCCGCATAAAGGGTGAGGTTCACCCCCTTGAGCGCGATATACTGTCTGTTGCCCATAGGATACGCCTTGATGACATTCACCAACCTCCCCACAGGTGCTTTCCCAGGCATATCACCTTGTGCAACTGGTATATAGCCATTCTGCGGTAAGGTTGCGCTCATATTATAATTCTACACCAACCGTGCACTTTTGCCACGAGATTACCGCTTAATCTGCATCGCGCAGGTTGAGGTTTGCAACACCGCACCCCAGAGGTAGCAGCCAGTCCCAGGCACACGCGTTACGAGTGTACTCCTATCCATCGCGCCTCACCTTACACGGTAACTGTTCAGATTCAGGGTGGAGGGGCTGGTCTGGCCCCCTCTCACTTCATGGGAGATATACTCCCCAAGAAGAAAGCCCCCTCTCCCTTCATGGGAGAGGGGCATGGGGTGAGGGTAGGTGAGGGTACGCCTCCACAGCTACTCCTTGAAGATTACTACACCTCAACTCTGAACCCCCACCTTATACGAGTCCGTTGCGGCCCCCTTATCAGTTGTGCTATTATTGGTGGGAGAGCATGGCTTTGAGTTTTAGCGCCTTATTTGTGGAAAGAGAGAGCTTTTGGAAGCCCGGCAGCCCCACTGGATACTTCACCCGCCCTTGTCGCCTGACATAGTAAAGGAGGTCCAGGCGCAACTCGCGCATCTCGAGCTAACGCCCCTGATGGTGCAAATCCTGGCGAATAGGGGCGTGGTCGAAGCCGGCGACATAGAGGCCTTCGTTCACCCACCTGATATAGCTTCTCACCCAGATCCTCTCCTGCTGACTGGCATGAGAGCCGCCGTTGATCGCATCTGTCAGGCTATAGATAGCCATGAGAAGGTGGTGGTCTATGGCGATTTCGACGCCGATGGGGTGACTTCCACTGCTCTGTTGACTATGGCGCTCAGGCACTTCAACCTCGACGTAGAGCCTTACGTGCCCAACAGGGTAACCGAGGGGTATGGTCTCAATGCTAATGCGGTGCGCGAGATCGCTTCAAAAGGCGCGAAGCTGCTTATCACAGTAGACTGTGGCATATCGGGCCGCTCCGAGGTGGCTGAGGCCCGGAAAGCCGGGCTGGACGTTATCGTTACCGACCACCATCACCTGCCCACCGACCTGCCGGAGGCAATCGCCTGCATCAACCCCAAGCAGCCGGTTGATGGCTGCGAATGCTATCAGGACCTTGCAGGCGTAGGAGTGGCTTACCAGCTGGTGAGAGCGCTGGTGAAGCGCTGCGGCAAGCCGAAGAATCTTGTAAACCGAGACCTGCTTGCCCTCGTAGCTGTAGGCACAGTAGCCGATATTGTCCCCCTCAAAGGCGCTAACCGCACACTCGTGCAGCAAGGGCTGGCAGCCATCCCTCACCACTCGTTGCCCGGTATAAGGACGATGCTGGAATACGCCCATATCAAGATGGACGGTGTAGATACAGAGCGCATCGGCTTTGTCATAGGGCCGCGCCTCAACGCCGCCGGGCGCATAGATGACGCCCGCACTGCTTATCGTCTCTTGATGACAGAGGACTTGCGCGAAGCGCGGGAGCTTGCCCAAAAGCTCGAAGCCCAGAACCGCCGCCGCCAGGCCCTGATGAACTCTATCGTAGAGCAGGCAAAAGAGCGTGCCCGGCAGATGGGCGACGGCCTGAAGCTAATCCTCCTCTCCGATCCGAACTGGCCCGCGGGGGTGGTCGGGTTGGTGGCGAGCAGACTGGTTGAGGAGTTTGGGCGGCCTGTGCTTATCCTTGAGGAAGGTGAGGACGAGAGCCGAGGCTCAGCGCGCAGCACGCCTCACCTCAACATCATAGAGACCCTTACCGAGGTGCAGGACCTCCTGGTGCGCTTTGGGGGGCACAGCGCTGCCGCAGGCTTCACCGTGAAGACCGCGAAGATCGCCGAGCTAAACCGCCGCCTTTGCGAGGTCGCCGGTGAGCACTTGCAGGAGCAGCATCTACAATCTACCCATAACGCCGATGCTGAACTGACGATGCGGGAAGTGACCGATGGCACCCTCGATAGCATTAACCGCCTGGCTCCATTCGGCTCAGGCAACCCCTCACCCCTCTTTATGGCTCAGGGCGTGCGCGTCCTCTCGGTTTGCCCGATGGGAGACAGCGCCCACCTCAAGCTGCTTCTCGCCGACCAGACCAATATCTCTCGCGCCCCGGTTGAGGCAATCGCGTTCCGCACGGCGCACATGGCGGAGGCAGTCAAGCGCAGCCCAAGGATAGACATCCTCTTCTACATCGAGCGGCGAGAATGGAAGGGCGATGTGCATCTACAGCTAAAGCTGCGCGACCTGCGCCTCTCTGAACCCTGCTGACGCGTAAGTGTTCAGAGTTAGGGTGGAGGAACAAAGTT
>JADMIH010000073.1 GCA_015478675.1 Chloroflexota bacterium
TATTACAAGGTTCCTGCTCGTTTGTCAGCCTTTCTCAGCATTTCTTCTCTGTTTTTCCCTCCCTCTTCTCTCCCTTTTTCCCACACCCACCGCTCCTGGGACAGTTACTAAGGGTAACTGTTCAAGATAGGGGTGGAGCAATCGTCAAGGGGTAGCTGTGGAGGCCTACCCTCACCTACCCTCACCCCAGGCCCCTCTCCCTTCATGGGAGAGGGGCCTTTAATCACCCTTGTAACCCCTGCTCTGAACAGTTACGTGAAGCGCGAAACGTACTGAGTGAGAGTTAGGGCTGGAGGCCCACTGCCTATAGTGTCTCACGCATCACGCCCCCAGCAACT
This sequence comes from Chloroflexota bacterium, assembly GCA_015478675.1. The sequence continues at coordinate 339 of JADMIH010000073.1, forward strand.
CCTCCATATGGTCCAGGCGTTGCTCGAAGAGCTTCAGAGCCTGGCGAACGGGCTGGGGGGACGCCATGTTTACGCCTGCTTTGCGGAGGAGATTTATAGAGTAGTCGCTGCCGCCGCTGCTCAGAAAGCCCAGGTAGCGGTCAACTGCGGACTGGCCTTCGTTCAGGATTTGCTGTGAGAGCGCGACGGCTGCTGACATACCTGTCGAGTACTTATAAACGTAGAAGCTGCGGTAGAAGTGTGGTATACGTGCCCACTCGATTGCTACACCTTCGTCCACATAAACATTGTCTCCGTGATACTGCTTGTTGAGACCGTAGTGTATCTCCGATAGCATCTCGGCGGTGAGCGCCTGGCCCGCCTCCGCACGCTCGTGTGCTATCTTCTCGAACTCCGCGAACATTGTTTGCCTGTACAGCGTGGTCCTGAATTGCTCAAGACTATAGTTCACTACAGCCAGCTTTACATTTTTGTCATCGGTGCTATCCAGCAGATAATGGCTCAACAGCTGCTCATTCAGCGTTGACGCAACCTCAGCAACGAAGAGGGTATAGCCGGAGTAGATGTAAGGTTGGTCGCGATGAGAGTAGAAGGTATGCAGCGAATGGCCCGTCTCATGGGCCAGAGTAAAGAGATCGCGCAGGTTATCCTGGTAGTTCAGCAGCATAAAGGGGTGAACGCCGTAAACACCCCAGCTGTACGCGCCCGATGTCTTATTAGGCGTTTCATAAACGTCTGTCCAGCGCGAGCTAAACCCCTGCTTGACTGTGGACTGGTACTCCGCTCCCATGGGAGCGAGCGCTTCTGCTACTATTTGCGTGGCGCGGTCGTATGGGATCACCTCGTCTACTTCCTGCAACAACGGCACGTGCAGGTCGTACATGTGCAATTCGTCGAGGCCCAGCACTCGCTTGCGCAACTCCATGTAACGATGCAGCAAATGCAGGTTATCGTGCACTGCCGTTATCAAGCCGTCATAGACACCAAGGGGAATATTGTCCTTCGAGAGTGAAGCCTCCCGTGCTGAGCCGTACTTGCGCGCGCGGGCATAGAAGATATCCGACTTTACTTGCGTGGAGTAGCAGGTGGCAATTGTATTTCGCTTGTCGGTGAATGCCTTGTGGAATGTGGTAAATGCCTCGGCTCGCACCCGGCGGTCTGCCGAGCGGAGATAACGGAGATAACGGCCTTGCGTTAGTTCTACTTCCTGCCCATCCTCGTCCTTGATGGTGCCGTAGGTCATGTCGGCATCCGTGAGCATATCGTATATCTGGCTCGGACCTGCCGCTATCTCGCCTGCTGCCGCCAGCAACGCCTCTTCGGAAGCGCCAAGCATATGCTCCTGCTCACGGAAAAGGTCGTCAAGCTGATGCTCGTACAGACGTAGCTCCTCGTTGCTCCCCATGAGCTGCTCTATCTTGTCGCGTCCGCTCTGTAATAGCTCAGGGTCGAAGAACGACAGGACTTCCTCAGCGTGAGTCCACAACGCCTGTGCGCGGTCGGCGAGCGCCTGATAGCGGGCGTCGGTGTTCTCCTCATCTCGGCGCATACGGGCGTAGGAATAGAGTCTCTCGATGTGCAGGTTTATCTCGTCGCGCAGCTTCCACGCCTTCAGGAGTGTTTCGCCGGTCTCGCTTAGCTGCCCCTGGTATTCCTTTATTTCGTCGAGAAGTGGGGCTACCTGGGCGAACTCTGCTTCCCACCCCGTATCTTGCGGGTAAACCGCTTCCAGGTCCCATTTGTATTCAGTAGCAACCTCACTCCGTGCCGGTAAAGCTTTTGTAACCATCCGTTCAGACCTCCATAATGTTCTTCAGCCAATCATCAGCCGCAATGTATAACTTAGGACTTACGCATCCACGTGCGTGAGCATCATCCGGTTCGTGCCTGATTTGCGTAAGCCCTATAACTGTCTGTATATGTTAGCTGCTCACGCCGGGTGTGGCAACGGTCTACAGTATGAGATGTATTGTAAAACGGCAGCAGAAAAAGGGCAAAAAAAGAGGCCCGTGTGGGCCTCAGTGGTAGCGGGGCTGCAAGCGATTATTCAGTGAGTTACGGTGCTGGTGGTATGATAATCGGTATAACCGTGCCCTCCGGTGCTGGAATGGAAGTGGGAAGCGCAAGCTTGGTAAAGTTTTGGAGACCCATTCGCTCCATTGGGGCGAAGGGTAGTTCAACCCTTGGTACTTCCTGCATCGCGTTTGTTATGCCAGATGCACGTATATCACGACGTACATATGTTGGCGTCACGTCCACTAAGAAGACGTGTGGATCGCTACCTAGACTGCCCAACTTGGCTGTATCAACTCTGCCGTACAGACCAAACACGCCATAAACATTGTTGGAGAAAAAGCCTCCCAGCAGGTTATCAATAGACGATTGAGGTAGGGGGTCATCTTGGGTACCCCCCACACCTACAGTGCCGCCATCTGATCCCGGCGCTCCTGTTCGAAGTAGTGCTTGCGTAACTTGTAAACTATTAGTCTTAGCCCATGTTCTGAACCAGTCAGCAGGCATTGGATATACAAACGTGACTGCCACGTCCGCTACGCCGCCACCCTTGATGACTTCTGGTAGCAAAGCCTTGTTAGCCGCAGCATACGCTTTTATGACCTTCTCTACATCTACACCCAGATACACCTTGGCCAGTAGCAAAGCCTTGTTAGCCGCAGCATACGCTTTTATACCAGCTATAGTGTCGCGGTCGTAATTGATGGTAGCGTGCAAACCCTCGATGTCATTGCTGGTAGCGGCATACTTCCATGTGCCAAAGTCTCTCTGGCTCACAGTGGTATAGGGATGTGGAGCAGAGTTTGCGCCTTCTTTAGCTCCCGCAGGAGAAGCTACCTGATCAGATGAGGCTGCTGGAATTTCTCTTAGCGGGGCAGTGCGTAAGAGCAGCATCGCAGCAACCGCGATTACAGCTAATATAAGAGCGAGACTGATGCTACGTAGAGCTAATCTAGTTAGTAGACTTTTCCGATTCATAAGAAGCCCTCCTCGGTTCGGCTATCTCACCGTGCTACCTACACTTACATGCTTTATCTGGCTGCCTTTTCATTGGGTAATTAAAAGGCTTGCTTGCTGGGGTCAGGTCAGCCATTTGTATCTCAGGGGCAAGGGAAAACGCCGTACTGATTGCCCGCGTACGAAGCCCCAGCGTCGCCTTTCCGCATGCAGAACTTCTGCATATTGTCTTTAGCATCATACCCATTCACAGAAATTGGATCGTTATTCGAATTGAGTTGATAATTATCAATGTTGATCTCGCCCCTGTTATTTCCGTTGTCGGGGGTCCAATCGTCATAGACAAAATATTGCGCGGAACTTGTGTCTAACAGATTAGGACTGTTCGAGTAAATTCTAATCTCCGCGTTGGAAAATGTGCAGCCGGGTTTCACCACTTGGCCCGCATCTGGAAGATTGGTTGCAAAGCTAGGGTAGTCCCAAGTTCCAGCTTGGCAGCCTGATGCATAGCTAGGGTTGCTACCTACATTATTGAAGACGTGGAACACTATAGCAACTTTATTGCTTGCTGTACACGCCAGATATGCTTTTGCGTTGGGGCTGAAGGATATCTCACGGCCTATAACCCCAAAGTTGGAGAATCCGCCATAGTCCTGCGTGAACCCAGCTTCACTACCTGCTGGCGTATCTTGATACGCTCCGCTCATGTTAGGTGTAGGATTGGTGCAACTTAGGGGCGGTCCAAGCACATAATTATTGGAGCCTTCATACGGACCAGAGTGCCCAGATGATCCATTATGGGTAAATTGGCGCTCAAGAGCGGTTAGCCTGAAGAAAGCTGTGGCGACATCTCCCCGAAGGACTGAGTTGTTTACACCGAAAACTCCAGTGGAAACTGGCGCCATGGCAAAGTGTGCATAAGCTGTTTCTACATATGAGTAGAAGGTAGAGCCAACAGGCACATCGTTAAAGTGGGCAGTGGTCGGGGCTATGTACATGCGAACGTTGTTCATTGCTCTGGTAACCATCTTCGCAAACTGGCCTCGGGTCGTCGTATTGTATACCCTGAAGTATGGTCTATTCTGCCCATCGCACGGTTCCCCTGCGCCACCACATGGATAGCCACTAGCCCATCCATAGTAGTTTACAGTCTCAATGTAAATATAGAAGGTAGAGCCAACAGGCACATCTGCGAACGTGTTAACAGGTGGATTCTGAAGCACTGCGCCTTCGCTAGTTTTGGCGTTCGCCAGAAACTTCGAGATTTGGCCCCGAGTCGCACTATCGTTGGGTAAAAAACAGGGTGAGCCAACACCGACATTGGAACATTGGGAACCGCTATAGCCCCCAACCCAGCCATTGTCGGCGATGAAATATATACCTGGTCCATTGCCGTTAATCCTACCTACATCAGTGAAGTTAATTGTGCCCGTGTACGCTTGGGCTGGCTTGGTGCCTGTCAGCGACATGCTAACCGCCAGTAGACTGAGCACAGCCAGTGTAGTGGAACTTCTAGTTCTGAATAGGCGCATTTGCCTCTCCTTGTGGTTGGTGCATGACTGAACAGGCTGTATCAGGTTGGGCAGTCATGCAAGGTGAGAATACATGTGGCATGGCATGCACAACTTGGTGGCGGCTATTAGCCCCCACCCCCAATCTTCAGGGATCACGCTCCGCCCACGTTAATTGGTCAGCAACTACAGAAAGACCCAAGCCTGACTATCCCTAAGGCTTAGGGATAGTCAGGCTTGGGTCCTCAGTGGTAGCGGGGGTAGGATTCGAACCTACGACCTTTGGGTTATGAGCCCAACGAGCTTCCGCTGCTCCACCCCGCGTCATTGCCCTTAGTATACTCCATGACTGGAAGCATGTCAAGGTGACTTTCACTTGTGTAAGTGTTCAGAGTTGGGGTGTAGCAATCTTCTTGGGGTAGCTGTGCACCCTCACCCTCCCTCACCCACCCTCACCCCCAAACCCCCTCTCCCTTCATGGGAGAGGGGGCTTTATTCCTGCTGAGTATCGGCGGCTATGCCCCTGCACCCCAACTCTGAACGCTTACTTTCACTTTCATGGCGACGCGCTGCCGGAGCTAAACAGGTCCAGCCATTTTTGCCAGTTTGCTTCGGCGGGCGGGACGGTAGTTTCCGTGATTGGCTGCTGAGCAGAGGGAACGCCGGTGATTGTGCCCTGCGAAGCTGAGGGAGCAGCATTGATGGGGATGAGCACTTGCTCATCGGGGCGGCGCAAGTTGAGGTCTTCGCGGGCCCGCTGCTCTATATACTTGTCCGATAGATAGTACTGGAGCTTGGCGGCCAGCCTGCTATTGTCATCACGCAGGGCTGCATTCTGTACACGCTGTACCGCGACCTGGTCGTTCAAGCTATGCTCAAGTAGAAGCTCCTGGCCGTAGCGCACGATGAAGAAGAGCACAGCCAGCCCAAGTACGAGCCATAAGGCGGTGGTTGACAGTGACCTGTGTTTGTTGTTCCGTCTGGTCCTGATTACCGCGCTCATGCCTCTCCTCTTCCTGCCAGTGGAAAGTGATTATACATGAGCATTGAGACCCTGGGCAGCGTTTTCCACCTGGGGATCAGGGATTAGTAGCTGATCTCCGATCCCTCGTCTCCGTCTGTGCCAGCCGGTGGCTAACTGGTATGCATGCGCCACGCCCAGTACAGTGGCTTCGTCGAAGTGCTTGCCGAGTATTTGCATCCCCACAGGCAGGCCACCTGCGAGACCACAAGGCACAGAGATCCCAGGTATTCCTGCCAGGTTCGCGGGCACCGTGTAGACATCGTTGAGGTACATAGCCAGAGGGTCGCCCATCTTCTCGCCAAGTTGGAAGGCCACAGTGGGCGTGGTGGGCCCGACAATTACGTCTACCTTCTCGAAGACTTGCTCGTAATCGCGGGCAATCAATGTGCGTACTTGCTGCGCTTTCTTGTAGTATGCGTCATAGTAGCCCGCGCTCAGGGCGTATGTGCCGAGCATGATCCTCCTCTTGACCTCCGGGCCGAAGCCATAATCACGCGTGGCAAGCATCGACTCGATGGAGTTTCCGGGTTCAGGGTCGCGGTAGCCGTACTTCATGCCGTCATATCGCGCCAGGTTGGAGCTTGCTTCCGCGGGGGCGATGATATAGTAGGTAGCAAGCGAGAATTCTGTATGCGGCAGCGTTACTTCGTGTAGCTCAGCGCCGAGATGCCGTAATTCATCTATAGCCGCGCGCACAGCATCGCTGACCTCGCGCTGTAGCCCTTTGCCCCAGAACTCGGCGGGGATACCCACCTTCACACCATCCAGCGAGCCGCCGCGTTTCTCAAGTTCCGCAAGCAACGCAGCGTATGGCGGCACAGCTAAAGGTTGCGAAGTAGAGTCTAGCTCGTCTTCGCCTGCTATCGCCTCCATCACAATCGCCGCGTCATAGGCGGTGTGGGTAAGTGTGCCGATCTGATCCAGGGACGACGCGAATGCCACCAGCCCAAAGCGAGACACGCGGCCATATGTAGGCTTCAGGCCCGTCACTCCGCAGAGTGAAGCAGGTTGCCGCACGCTGCCACCCGTGTCGGTGCCAAGCGAATAGCTCCCCATCCCCGCCGCCACCGCCGCCGCCGAGCCGCCACTCGACCCTCCAGGCACGCGCTCAAGGTCCCAGGGATTATGGCTCGCCCCCCACGCTGAGTTTTCGGTCGAGGAACCCATTGCGAATTCATCGCAGTTAGTTTTGCCCAGCAGCACGGCCCCAGCCGCCGCCAGTTTCGCCGGTACAGTACCGCTGAATGGTGGGATAAAGTTCTCCAGGTGTCGAGAGCCGCAGGTCGTGCGCACTCCTTCTGTGATCAGCACATCTTTGAGGCTCATTGGCACGCCGTCGAGGGGTGATTTTGCTGCTTCACCCTTGGCCCTTCTGCCATCGAAGCCCCTGGCGGCGGCAAGGGCAACCTCCTGGCTGACTGAGGTAAATGCCTTTATAGCGCTATCTTCGCCAGCTATTCTCTCAAGAGCAGCCCGGGTAAGCTCCACCGAGGATATATCCCCGCTGTCAAGAAGTTGGCGTGCTTCCCGGATCGTCAGATAGGCAAGGGAGGCTGGTCTATCTTCCACGTTAGCCAATGCTCTCCTCCTCGCCTGCTACCGCTTCGCCTTTACCTTCCCTGAAGTCCTCAAGCACAGCAGGCACCCTGAAGAAGTCGCCCTCCCGCGCTGGGGCGTTGCTCAACAGCATCTCCACAGGCATAGATGGCCTCGCCTCGTCAGCGCGTGTGACGTTCAGGTGCGCCACAACCTGCGCGGTCGGAGGTATACTGGAGGTGTCTACTTTCTCCAGGAGTGCTATGTAATCAAGCACATCTAGAAGTTGCCCACGCAAATCTTCTACTTCGTTCTCTGTCAGTCCAAGTCGCGCCAGCATAGCGACGTGGCGCACCTCTTCCGGTGTCAACAAGCTCTTACCTCCTTCTGAGGGATCATCTGCCGGCCCCAAGCCTCTTGGAAGCCCTATCCCAGAACCCTCGCCATAAACTCTGCCACTACTGCACCGAGGTCAGCCTCGCGCTCTTCAAAGAAATGGCCCGTCCTACGGAGGGTTATAACTGTATTCGGCTCAGGCAGACCCTTGACGTATTTTGCAAGCTGGTCGGGCGGGCAGAAATCGTCGCGCTCCCCTGTTACGAATAGCTTGGGGTGCGGCCACTGCCCCAGATGCTCCAGGCTTCGCCATGCGACGGGTAGACCGATCACAGCCACAGCCTGCACGCGCTCCTCTTCCGGGTGAGCGGCGAGATATGCCAGCGAGATTCGCGCTCCAAAGGAATGTCCTACCAGAGCCATACGCCTGTTATCTACCCCTTCTTGCAACCCCAGGAAGTCGAGTGCGGCTCCCACGTCTTCGGTCTCCGGCTCGCCTTCATCAGCCACAAGCTTGTTGTCTTCCCACCGGGAGACACTACCCGTGCTTTTGCCAATGCCACGCGAATTGTAGCGCAAAGTGGCTATCCCGCGCTCTGTAAGCGCCGCCTCGATTGCTTGCAACACCTGCATATCCATGTTGCCGCCCGATGCAGGATTGGCGTGGCAAAGCACAATGCCGGGGTGGAGCATACCATCAGCAGGCACGTGAAGTCTTCCCTCAAGCTCCACCTGCTCATCATTATAACTACTGCCGGAGAAAGTTACATGCCTGCTATCGGCGGAAGGGGGTTGTGTAGAAAGGGCAGGGGCGCTCATCAGAAGGTTTCGTGGCTCACTGCCGCTAGCTGTTCAGCTTGTAGCCACAGTGCGGGCAGAAGGTGGACCCCGCTCGTATAGAGTTGTGGCAGACGGGGCAGCTAATGTCGGCTTGCGCCGATGGCGTCTCGCTGCCCGGTGTACTCTGGATCACAGGCTCCTGGCTTGTTTGCGGGGCCGTCCCAGTCGGTACAACTCCGCCTTGCTGTAATTGTGGCTGTGGTGAAAGCTGCGGTGGAATTGCGGCCGGCGCAGGAGGTGGCGGGGACGGGGGAGGCGGTTCCACCCACTCTTCGGCGTTGATGGCTTCTATTTCCGTGTTCTTGCTTTGGACCTCCGCCTGCATCTGCACTATTTCGTCTACAATCGCCTGAAGCTCCGGGTCCAGCTTCACCCCGGCACCCGACATATCAATCACTTTCTGCCCCAGGGCGCGGGTCTGCGATTCAGCCTGTTTTTTTAGCCTGTTTGCCTCCGCTCGCACTCTGTTGGCTCGCATGAGCCTGTCGGCCTCAAAGCCGACCCTGTCGAAGCTCTTCCTTAGCTGGTATCCTATCCCTGACATTTATTTACCCTCTCAAATTATGACCGCCCGCACGACCCTCATGGTTGAGATGGCCGCCCCTTTTCACTCCACTTTACGTGCAAAAAGCCACCCGGGTTTCAATTTGCCTATCGCGGCCTGAGCGTCGTGCGGGCAGAGCGCGCCCAGCCTGCGCGCAGCGGGCTGCCGCCGAAGATTACGCTGCTGGAGCGCAGGGCTACACTCTGCACAAGCCCCAGGCCGAGGAGAATGCTCATCAGCGATGAGCCTCCATAGCTGATGAAAGGTAGTGGTATGCCTGTGACCGGCATCAGGCCAATGTTCATGCCCACGTTGATGAAGACCTGCATACCTATCCATGCGGCCACCCCTGTGGCTATCAAGCTGCCGTAGGTGTCGTTGGCGCGTGAAGCCACAACGAGGCACCGCCAGACCAGGATGAGGAGCAGCGCGACGAGGGCCAGCGACCCGATGAAGCCGAACTCTTCGGCCACTACCGAGAAGATGAAGTCGCTGTACTGCACCTTCAGGAAACCGAGTTGACTTTGGGTGCCCGATAAATAGCCCTGGCCGAACCAGCCCCCTGAGCCGATGGTGGTGCGCGCCTGGATTATGTTGTAACCCTCGCCTAAAAGGTCGCTGTTCGGATTCAGGAAGACCAAAAAGCGCGAGCGCTGGTAATCTTGCATACCCCACTGCCAGAAAGCCAGGAGCGCGGGAATAGCTACGATTCCCGCGCCTATGAAAATGCGTGCCCTAACGCCTGCCGCAACGGTCATGCCGAGGAAGATCGCTACGAGCATGATTGCTGTGCCGAGATCTGGTTGCTTGAAGACGATTACGGTGGGTATCACCGTCACAAGTCCGGCCGCAACAAACCACTTGACCTTGTGCAATTCGCGCTCGTGGTCGGAGAGGAGTTTTGCCAGCACAATAATCAATGTTAGCTTGGTGATCTCGCTTGGCTGGATAGCGAATAAGGGTGACTGTATCCAGCGCTGTGAGCCTTGTGTGACGATACCCACAGCTATCACAAGGCCAAGCAGCGCGAGGGTGAAGAGGTAGAGGGGCAGTGTAAAGCTCTCCAGGAACTTGTAGTTGATCCTGGAAACGGCGAACATCAGCGCCATGCCGATGAGAGCATAGAGCGCCTGCCTTGCCGCGAAGTCGTCCAGGCTGAGTATCGGCCCCGCATTGGCCTGCGTCGCGCTAAAGACCATAACGACGCCAAGCACTGATGCCGCGACCGTGCAAAGGACAAGGGTAAAGTCGAGATTGTGTAACGTGGTGGCCCGCAATTCTATACCTCAGCAGCTTTATGATAACAAAGAGTGCGCCACACTATAACACAGCAGTCCGCCCTTCGGCAATCGAAAAAAGTTGGCTAAATGTTCAGATTAGGGGTGGAGCAATCTTGAAGGAGTAGCTGTGGAGGCGTATCCTTACGCACCCTCACCCCATGCCCCTCTCCCTTCGTGGGAGAGGGGCATGGGGTGAGGGGAGGGACGCCCCTGCACTCCTACCCCTACTCCTCTGAAAATGAGAAGGGTAGTAGTATAGAGGGGTGCTAAATCACTCGTATTTTCATTCGTAATGGTGGCCCATAGGGTCATGGCTTACTCTGAACATTTACAAGGGGTTCGTCAGCCGTGCTGACCTCTTACGCGAAAGCCTTTCCCAGAGCGGGAAAGGCTTTCATTTGCGGCTTACGTGCGGTTGATCTGTTTATGGTTCCGTCCTGCCTCCCGGCGCAGGGCTGTTTGCTCCTCCACCCGACTTCACGATTACCGTGACTGATGCCGTTGGCGAGACAGCCGACGTTGGCATCGCAGTTGAAGTCGGGATCGTTGTAGCTGTTACTATGGGAGTGGAAGTGCGGGTTGCCGTAGGAGTGGAGGTGCGCGTGGGGGTAGAAGTGGCTGTTGCGGTTGCAGTCGAGGTAGGCATAGCGGTGGCTGTTGCGGTAGCTGTTGGTGTGGGGATAGTAGCGCTCACCGCCAGGTAGACCATTTTGCAAATCTGCGCGCGTGTGGCGGTGTTACCCGGCCTGAAGTAAGGCTTGTTGCCGCTGTCGCAAGGCTCGCCTGGGCCGCCACATGGATAGCCGCCGATAATGCCTCTGGCCGCTGCGGTTTCCACATACTGGAAGAAGGTTGAACCGGGCGGCACGTCCTCAAAGGTTGCAGACCCGGGGTTTTGCAGCGTCCAGTCCGCCGCCAATGCCACTATCTTGGCGATTTGCCCTCGCGTGACTGTGGCATTGGGCCTGAAGTAAGGCTTGTTGCCGCTGTCGCAAGGCTCGCCTGGGCCGCCGCATGGGTATCCGTTGATAAGGTTGCGCGCCGATGCGGTCTCCACGTAAGGGTAGAAAGTGCTGCCCATAGGCACGTCCGTAAAGTGCGCGTCGGGGGGCGAGACTACAGGGAAGTTGAACGCCAGCACCACGATCTTTGCGAGTTGGCCGCGCGTGGCGGTGTTGGCAGGCCGGAAAGTACCGTCGGCGTAGCCACTGATAGCGCCCACATTAGCCAGGTACTGAATGTAGCTGAACGCCCAGTAGTCAGCAGGCACATCTGAGAATAGTACATTAGAGACCGTGATCTGCTGCGACGGCGCATTCGTGGTGCGGCGCGGTGGATAGCTCTCCACAACGTAAGGGCTGATTGTGTACACCTCGGTGTCGGGCCCGCCATTAGCGCCAATAGTCAGCGTGGCGCGCCACGTGCCCACCTGAGCCGTGCCGGAAACGAGGCTGAAGTTGAGAAGCTGGTAGCCGCCATCGGGGAACTGAACATTGGCGTAGACGCTGTCAACAGGTGTGGAGTCATTGTCGGAGGCATCTACCTCGATAGTGAGCATGCCTCCACGCACATTGAAGTTGGTGCTGCTGTACCGGACGGCCCGTATTATGGGCGCGTTGTCAGGCCCGATAGTGGCTGTAGACGTTGGCTGAGGAGTAGTTGGCACGGGTGTATAGGTTGGCGGTGGATATTGTGCGAAGGAGGCCAGGGCTGCCTGAGCGGGCCTGTTCTTGACCGACCAGAAGCGGAAAGCATCGCACTGCTGGTACCAGGGGGCTTCATTGAAGTCGAAGTTGAAGACAAAGATGTTTCCCATCCAGGGCCAGTATGACCTTGCCCACTGATAAGCGCGCACAAGGTAGTCTGCCTGGGTTTGCGGGTCGAAGTTGTAATACCAGTCGGGCTTGGGGCACGTGGACCCTTCAGTGGCGGGGTCTATAGCCCAGCCCATCTCGGTGGCCCATATTTGCTTTGCGCCATCTCCATATTCCAACATGACGGCCCGGTGGCGTTCCGCCCTCCTGAAAACCAGAGGGGGGTTAGTGGCAAGCGGGTCGGCTTCGGGGGGTGAAACGAAGCCGTAAGGGTGGTCGCTCAACACATCGAAGTAAGGAGCGGCCCCTGCGCTGTACATAGCTCGTAAGAAGTCGAGGTCGTCCACCGCGCAGGTGACGGGCTTGAGGGAGCGGCTTATGCCGACTGTGGTCACAGCCCCGGCCACAACTGTAGCGCTGGGGTCTACGCTCTTTATCTGAGGATAGACCGCCGCGAGCATCGCTGTGTAGCGGGCCGGGTCGGGACAAAGTCCGCCCCATTCGAGATCGGTATTTGGCTCGTTCCATATCTCGTAGGCAATTTGCACCGTTGGGCGCAGGTCCACTCGCACATGCTGTGCAAGAGCGCGAGCGAAGCGCCCGAAATCGGCGGGGTTGGCAGGTGGACATGTGTCGTTGCCCGAACAGGCAGGGTCACGCGCCCAGGCGGGAGGCCTGCTCACTCGGATCAGCACATTTACCCCTGCTGACTGTGCGCCATTGACTATGTTGTTTACGTCGCCCCAGTTATAGTTGCCTTGTGTAGCCTCCGCATCTTTCCAGAAGATGCCATACGAGACCCACTGAAAGCCCATGCTTCGCACAGTGGGGTTGTTCCCCGTGAGGGCCATCACAAAGCCATACTGTAAGTTAGTGGAGGCAGGCCGCGCCGCGCTCGAAGCTGATTTACTTCCCCCAACGCCTGCCAGCAAGGCGAGCAAGAGGGCTATCAGCAGAGTGTATCTCACCACCGGCTTCTGCCCACCGCCGACTGCTACTGTCTTCCAATACGCCATCGTTTCGCTTCCTTCTCTAGCTATGCGCAATGTAACTACTCAGCTACAGTATGACGCTTCCATGCCGAGTTCAAACACAACATCTTGTGATTTTCGGCCACTTGAAAGCTGCTCAAGACGACCATTTCGCGGGCTATATCTGCTGAGTAAGGCCACTGGCACAATATGTTGTTCTAATGAGCCAAGTTCGGCCTAAATGTTGAAGATATGTGGGCTGAGTAGTTACTGCGCAATAACATAGTGCCCGGTGAGATGCCTGGTAAGTTCCAGACTTCGCCTCGTCCATACAACTGCCCCAGCATTGAGCACAGCTTGCAATTTCCATACCTGACCGGAAGATGCGCTTAAATATAACGCCTCACTTGCCCAACAGGTTCTGCTATACACAGCGAAAGTGTTTGAGGGCGTAGAGGGCAAGCTTTCGCCAGGTTCAATTCCCCCTCAACAGTGCGCTTAGCCAACATCAACGTTCACTAAAAGTGGGGACAAATCAGATGAAAACAAGCAAGTAGCTCCGCCGCATGGAGCTACTTGCTTGTTTTCGAGAACGAAAGCCCTTCCCCGCACGTGCGGCAGCAGTGCCTGTGCGTTATACCGGGAGGCGAAATTAGCAGCCAGAGAAAGCTTGCTCAGCCTCCTGGCGATGAAGCTAGCTCGCTGCCGAGCGCGCCCAGTACGATCCTATGGCCCTCAGGCAGATCAGGGTGTAGCTCCATGCGGGCGCGCTGGAACCACTGTGTCAAATACGTCTTGCCATCATTGGGGTTGGTCATATTAGCAGCCGGCGATATGGGGAAGCCAAAGGTGCGCTCACCGCCGTTGTTCAACCAATAGTCGTAAAAGCCTCCCGTGATGGCCTGACCGGTGGTGGGGAAATATTTCCCCTCTCCTGGGTCATCGCTCCGTGCCCACGACAGATTTAGCTGCGAGGCACGCTCCTGCCCGATGAGGCCCAGCACGACCTCAGGTGAGGCCCCACCTGACCCCGCGTTTTCAGGGTGTAGCTCGAAGCGAGCGCGCTCAAACTGCTGGACCAATATGCCGCCTTGCATCTCCTCCGGCCCTATTGGGTATCCAAAGTTCTTCAGCCCCCCGTATTCGTTCCAGAACTTTAGAAAATCATGCCCTACCGACTGCCGAGTTTCCGGGAAGTAGAGCGCGGGGCTTGAAGGGTGATCATTGAAGTAGTTATAGACGCGGGTGGCGAGTTCAGGCATCTTGTCGTAGACAGTCTGATAGCTGTCCATATTGCTTGCCATAGCCACAATCACGAACGGTCCCGAAGGCCCATACACAATACCTGCATCATGGAGCTGCAAGTCGAGCGCACCCGTCTTGTGCGCGTAGGGAACGCCATCAGGAAGGCCGGGTGGTATGAGGTTGTTGATCTGCTGGTCGAGCATCATCTCGATCATCTGCTTGCTCGAGTCGGCGTCCACCATTTGTGAGGTGGCAATCATCTCCATTTCGCGCATCATGTCAATAGGGGTGGTCAGATTGTCGCCCACGCCCGTCCAGTCGAGGAGGGAGTTGTCAAGCCCGTTCTGCTTCATAAAGCGATTAATATTATCAGGCCCCAGCACGCGCACCAGAAACGCCGCCGCGGTATTATCGCTGACCGTCACCATCAGATAGGCTGCGCGGCGCAAGGTGAGCGTAGTGCCCACATCAAGCGCCAGGTTGCCCTGGATGCTGTCAAAGTAGGCGTCTTCGCTTGTCACATCTGATGTGTCGTCCAGGCTGACTATCCCGGCCTTGACCTGACGGTAAAGCTCGTTGAGCACCCACATTTTGTATAGCGATGCCGATATCTGTTGTTTGTCGCCGTTAAAGGCGGCGAACTGCCCAGTGTCGAGCTTTTTGACGGCTACACCCCAGTCGCCGCCGAGATTGCCAACAACATCTTCAACAATAGCTTGCAACTGGCTGTCAGGCTCGTCGGGCGCGCTACTGTATAACGTCACAGGGGGTTCAGAGGTACGCACAACCTGTGCAGCAGCCCAGGGTGCGCCTGAGCCAGGCAACAGTAATGAAATTATGATCAATGCCGTGATTACAAATAAACCACGGGCTTTGCGACGCTTCGCCAACTAGCTACCTCAGAAAAGTTCGTTCCCACTGATTATATAGTATTTTGAGGAGAGTAGAAAGAGCTTTGTACACAAATAGGTAACAGATCAGGTATTACTTTCGGTCAAAAGTGTGCGGAAAGGTTGACGGGGGCAGTTCGCGGTTATATAATGAGGTCAAGAAATCTCCTGAAAGAGGGAGGGTGCGTCTATGATACTGATAAGGAGCGGGGCGTTGCTCACTTTGCGTGAAGCTGGCCCTGACTTGAAGTAAAAACACCGGTGGCGAGTGCGTCTCGCGCCGGTGTTTGTGTCATGTGGGCCATGGTAACTTTTGGGACTTCCGCGAGTTACTGTAGCGTGGTTATTGGTCAGCACAAAGATCGGAGGATCAGGTTATGAATTCCAGTCTTATCGGCAAGATCGAAAAAGCACAGCGCTACGAGCACGAACCAGAGCGAATTGCTATAAGCAATCTAAAAGCAGATTTCCGTGGTGAGCACGACATCTATCACCTTGCATTGGACGGCAATCATTGGAGTTGTTCTTGCGCTTTTTATTCGGGCTACGGCACATGCAGCCACGTAATGGCCGCTCAGCGCATTTTATCCCCTATGCTCTCAATCGAAAGCCGCAGCGAATCGCCGCTGCCGGTAGGCTCCAGAGAGAGCGCCGGCTAGACTGCTGAGCCAATACTCTGCTTTTCTCGGGAACTAACTTTAACAAGCACAACAGCGGTAGCCATCAGTGTGCTACCGCTGTTGTGCTTCTCTTTGCAGGGCGGCGCACTGTGGCGCGAGGCCACCTAACTCTGCTCAAGCTGTATCGCAGAGCTTGTTGATAGCGATAGTTAGACGCCGTGCGGTTGTCATCTTTCCTAGAGCGGCCATTACATCCTCAGGCTCTACGCCCTCCGCGCGACCCGCCAGCGCAACTAACAGAGGTATTACCCAATCTTTGCCCCCGCAACCACATCTGTCGGCTGCCTTTGCTAATAACTTGCCCAGCGTCTCAGCATCGAACCGGGATTCGGGCAAGGCGGCGCAAACGCTTGCTATCTCCTCAAGTAGCGCGCGCACCTCTACGGCATACATATTGCGCGGCACAAGCATGGCGCGCTCGTACGCGCTCTGAGCGAAGTTGCCGGTAGTTACCTCTTCCAAGCTGGTGGCCTTCTCTGATGATCCATCGTTCTGTTGTTTGCACCTCCATTATACATCACCCCAGGTGCCCCTCTGTAACTGTTCAGACCAGGTGTGAATGGGCGTCCCTCCCCTCACCCCATACCCCTCTCCCACAAGGAGAGAGGGGGCTTTAATAACCCCGTCGAGGGCACGCCCGCACAGATACCTCTTGAGCTTGGTTCTACCCTAACTCTGCCCTTTTGCGCCTCTCCCGCCGTAAGTGTTCAGACTTGAGGTGGAGGCGGCTAGTCCCCTCTCCCTTCATGGGAGAGGGGCATGGGGTGAGGGCGCACCCCCTACTCTGAATACTTACCAAAAGCCAGTAAGCGCTCCACTCTCCAACCCCTTCCTAACTCGTAATTCTGCCTATCGCGGCCTTGCATCCCCTTCCCCAATATGCGACAATGGCCCCACCACCTATCCTACTATTGAAGTGTGAGGCACCCCCATGACCGAGCTAATCTGGGAGGGGAAGTACGGCCCCGATGGCAAGAAGACCGCCCCCTTCCACTACCCCCTCCCCTTCCAGGACATAGAGACCGTCAACGAGCCGCAGAGCGTTCGCGCCTACAACTACAGCCTCTTCTCCGCCTCACACCCCACCGAGTGGCGCAACCGCCTCATCTGGGGCGACAAAAAGTATGTCCTGCCCTCCCTCCTCCCCGAGTTCCAGGGCAAGGTCAACCTCATCTACATTGACCCCCCTTTCGCCACAGGTGCCGACTTCTCCTATACAGTCACCATACCTGCCGACTCTTCTTCGCCCCCCCCCCACACTACCCTAGATAGTGGAGATACCACCTTCCTCAAAGAACCCAGCATAATCGAGCAAAAAGCCTACCGCGACACCTGGGGTCGTGGACTCGATGGCTATCTGCAATGGTTCTACGAGACTGTGGTATTACTCCATGAACTTCTATCCGATGATGGGAGCATATTTGTGCATTGCGATTGGCGTGTAAACAGTCAGATACGTCTAATTTTAAACGAGGTTTTTTCGAGTGAATACTGCTTAAACGAAGTTACTTGGCTACGTAGCTCATCAGGGAAGACAACGTCCAAGAGTTTCCCACGAGATACAGATACCATCCTATATTACTCAAAGTCACCCTCGTACATATTCAACGCGGTCTTTCAACCACTTTCGGACAAGACGATTGCGATGTACGATAAAGATGACCACGACGGACGTGGCCTATATAGATACTACCCGATGCAAAAAACTGGCGGGCCGGGCCCCGAAACGACTTATGATTACGTAGATGATAATGGCAAGATATGGAAGTGCCCAGCGAAAGGCTGGCGCATGAAGTATGAGAAGATAAAGGCGTTAGAGAACGATGACAGGCTTGTCCTTACTGGAAACACTCTTCAAGAAAAAGCTTATTGGAACGAACGCGAGAACGAAGGGAAAATAGCAAGTAACCTTTGGAATGATATACCTAATCTGCAAGGCTCAAGTAACCAGATGCTAGGCTATCCCACCCAAAAACCCGAAGCTCTCCTGGAACGCATCATCCGCGCCTCTTCCAACGAAAACGACCTGATCCTCGACTGCTTCGCGGGCAGTGGCACCACCGCAGCCGTAGCCGAAAAGCTAAACCGCCGCTGGATCACCGCAGACCTGGGCCGCTTCG
>JADMIH010000074.1 GCA_015478675.1 Chloroflexota bacterium
ACGATGACATCCATCGCGGCCTTGTGAAATCAGGCAAGCTGCAGGCTCTCATCGGGATGGGTATACGCGGGGCCACCGTAAACCCATCCATATTCGAGAAGGCCGTGTCGGGCAGCCCCGACTATGACGGCGAAATAAAAGAGCTGCTGGAGCAAGGACTCGAACCGTCCGAGATATATGAACGGCTGCTGGTCGAGGACGTGCGCTCAGCGGCGGACCTCTTTCGCCCCATTTACGAGGGGACGGGCGGTCTGGACGGCTACGTAAGCATCGAAGTATCTCCTTACCTTGCCCATGATACACAGGGCACCATCGAGGAGGCGCGGCGCTTTTTCCGAGAAGTAGACCGGTCCAACGTGATGATCAAGGTGCCGGCCACGGACGAGGGCGTGCCTGCGATACGAGCGCTTACGAGCGAAGGGATCAACGTCAATATCACGCTGATATTCGGCATAGACTACTACGAGCAGGTCATGGACGCCTACATAGGGGGTCTGCATGACCGCAGGTCGAGAGGGGAGCCTATCGACAAAGTAAGGTCGGTCGCCAGCTTCTTTGTAAGTCGCGTGGACGTCGAGGTCGACAAGCGTCTTGACGCACTCATAGAAGCTGAGCACAACGAGGGAAAGAGGCGACAACTGCGGGAGCTGAAAGGCAAGGCAGCGATAGCCAATGCCCGCATGGCGTACCAGCACTTCAAGCGAAAGTTCTACGGCGAGCCGTTCCTGGGCTTGCGAGCGGCGGGGGCCAGCGTGCAGCGGCCTTTGTGGGCCAGCACCGGCACCAAGAACCCCGCTTACAGTGACGTAATGTATGTGGAGCAGTTGATAGGCCCTGACACCATCAATACTATGCCCCAGGCCACCCTGGATGCCTTCGAGGATCACGGGCATGTGTCGCCCACCATAAATGGAGAGCGGCATTCTGAGGAGACGCGAGCCACGATGCAGGCACTAAGTGCTGCGGGTATCAACATGAAGGAGGTGACAGACAAGCTGCAAGTGGACGGCATCGCAGCTTTCGCGAAGTCGCTGGAAAGCCTTTACGGAGCTATCAGGCAGAAACAGACGGTAGAGACGGTAGAGACGGTAGAGACGGTAGAGGCTGTAAGCGCTGAAAAAGAACAAACAGCAGCGGGCGCTGGCTGAACACCGAATACGATAGATGTTCGCTCTATACTTGCGGACCCGGTAATATGCGTGAATTTATTCAGAATTCGCCATACATGAAAGGAGACTAAACCAGATGGAAAGCAAAGTTAAGCTACTCGGACACCCTATTCACCCGATGCTGATAGTATTCCCCCTCGGACTGCTCGCAATCGGTGTGCTCTTCGACATCATACGCATGTTCACAGGCAACGAAGCCCTGGCCGCAGTAGCCTTCTGGGACATTGCCGCGGGGGTGGTTGGCGGCCTCCTGGCGGCCCTCTTCGGCTTTATCGACTGGCTCAACGTCCCCTCGGGCACGAGAGCCAAACAGGTCGGCCTCCTGCACGGCGGCGGCAACGTGGTAGTCGTGGCGCTCTTCGCCGTAAGCTGGCTACTCCGGCTTGGCCAGCCCAACTATATACCGAGCACACTGGCGTTCGTGCTGGGGATCGTGGCTGTGCTGATTGCCCTGGTGACCGCCTGGCTGGGTGGCGAGCTGGTGTACAGGCTTGGTGTCGGCGTGGACGCCGGGGCCAGCCTGAACGCGCCTAGCTCCCTCTCCGGGGAGCCTGCCCAGGCTGTAAAGACGCTCGATACGAGAGTGTAGCCGGGCTGCGGTGCTGGCCGCCTGCAGGCGGCGCTCGCTGCTGGGGATCTAGGGATTAGTGTAGAGAGTATTGCGAGGCAAGAAAATGCAAGTTCAAGAACTTACCCGCACCGGGATTTCCGGTGCGGGCGATGAGGCCGGTGGGGCAGGCAAGGCGGGAATGTCAGGCGTTGGACCGGCGCAAGTCGAGCGGTTGGCAGCGTTCGTACAGCAGATCTCATACAGCGATATTTCGGGGGAGGCCCGCCAGGCTCTCAAGATCAGGGTGCTTGACTCCATTGCCTGCGCATTAGGCGCGCTTGACGGCCCGCCCATACACATGCTACGGAACTACCTGCGGGAGATTGGCGGTAATCCTCTATCGAGCCTGATCGGGTCGGGAGGAGATAAGACATCTCCTGAAGGGGCAGCCTTGTACAACAGCGCCCTCGTCCGATACCTGGACTTCAATGACAGCTTCCTCGCTAAAGGAGAAACCTGCCACCCGAGCGATAACCTGGGTGCTGTGCTGGCCGCGAGTGAATACGCGGGAGTGAGCGGCCAGCAGTTCCTGACAGCACTGGCAGTGGCCTACCAGGTGCAGTGCCGACTCTCGGAGGAAGCACCGGTGAGGGCCAAAGGTTTCGATCATACCACGCAGGGTGCGTACGCCGTGGCCGCCGGGGTGTCCAAGGCCCTCGGGTTGGACGCGGCGAAGACCGCCAACGCCATCAGCGGCACCGCATACAACGCTTTGCGCGTGACCCGCACGGGCAGACTTTCCAACTGGAAGGGCCTGGCATATCCCAACACGGCCTTCGATGCCGTTCACGCTACTTTCCTCGCCAAACACGGCATCACCGGCCCCATAGAGGTTTTCGAGGGTAACAAGGGTTTCATGGAGAGCGTTGCGGGGTGCTTCGAGCTTGATTGGAGTAAGGAGGACCTCGAAACTGTGAGGCGCACCATCCTCAAGAAGTATAACGCCGAGATTCACTCCCAATCGGTCCTGGAAGGCATACTCGACCTGCAGGCGCAGCATACCTTCAGCCCGCACGAGATCGAGTGCGTCAGGATAGAGGTCTTTGACGTGGCATACAACATCATCGGGGGCGGCGAGGAGGGGGACAAGCGGTTGGTGCATACCAAGGAAGAAGCCGACCACAGCCTGCCTTACATGGTGGCGGTAGCCTTCTTGGATGGGGAGGTCACGCCGGCGCAGTATCTGCCGGAGCGTATCGTGCGGGAGGACGTGCAGACGTTGCTGCGTCAGGTGATAGTCCGTCCCGACCCTGGGTTCAGCAAGCGCTTTCCCGCTGAAATGTGCTGCCGTATTCGCGTCCAGTTGGCCGACGGACGCGAGCTCACCGTAGAGAAGCGCGATTACGAGGGGTTCCTGACGCGGCCAATGTCGTGGGAGCAGTTGGCCATCAAGCTCGACCATCTGGCTACGCCTTACACCGATGCGGCCACGCGGCGAGAGATCGTGCAGATGGTTTCAGATCTCGATACGATACAGATTAGCGTCCTGACCAGGCTGCTCGCTCGTATAGGCGCAGGAGAGCGACCCAAAAACAAAGGAGGAAGCAAATCATGAGCGACAGAGCATTTCCGTTCATACACTTGAACGAGCGCGAAGGTAAACCGCGCAGCCGCGGCATAACCGAGATACGCGGCCCCTATTACACTCCTATGGGCAAGCGCTACCTGCAGGACGTCCTCGAAACGATGGGAGAATATGTGGACAGCCTCAAGTTTGCCGGAGGGTCCTTCTCCCTGATGCCCAGGGAGCCCGTCAAGGAGCTAATCGAAGTTGCCCACAGCCACGACGTGCTCGTATCGACCGGGGGTTTCATCGAGCGAGTGCTAGTGCAGGGTAAAGACGCAGTAGACGCGTACATCAAAGAGTGCGCGGCGCTTCGCTTCGACATAATAGAGATATCGAGCGGCTTCATCACCATACCGACGGACGACTGGCTGCGGCTGGTGGAGAAAGTGCGCGCTTCAGGGCTCAAGGCTAAGCCGGAGGTGGGCATCCAGTTCGGGGCGGGAGGAGCGACCACCGTGGGTGAGCTTGAGGCCGAGGGCACACGCGACGTGGAGTGGGCAATCGGCCAGGCCCGTCGATTCCTTGAGGCCGGGGCATACATGATAATGATCGAGTCGGAGGGTATCACGGAAAACGTGAATACCTGGCGCACCGATGCGGCAGCGAAAATAATAGGCGCGCTCGGCCTTGAGAAGGTGATGTTCGAGGCAGCGGACCCCGAGGTGTTCGCCTGGTATATCAAGAACTACGGCCCCGAAGTGAACCTATTCGTGGACCACAGCCAGATCGTGCAGCTTGAATGTCTGCGCTCCGGCATCTGGGGCAACAAGAGCCTGTGGGGCCGCGTCGTCACATACAAGGGTTAGGGAACAGGTAAAGGAGCGTCATACGTCATGAAAGTATTCATAGCCGGAGCGACCGGGGTACTGGGCCGGTCATTAGTACCCTTGCTGCTACAGCAGGGCCACACGGTGCGTGCCCTTGTGCGCTCGCCAGAGAGGGTACCTGTAGCGGTCGGCGTCGAGCTGTCGCAGGGCGACCTCCTTGCCGAGGAGACAAAGGAGCGCCTGCCTGCCCTCATGTCGGGTTGCCAGGCTGTTCTGCATATCGCGACCGCCATCCCAAGAGACTTTGGTGCGCCGGGCGCGTGGGACGCCAACACCCGCCTCCGTATCGAAGGCACGCGCTCCTTGCTGGATGCCTCCCTCGTGGCCGGGGTCGAGCGATATGTGCAGCAGAGCATAACACTTGCCTACGAAGACGGTGGTGATCGCTGGTTGGACGAGAGCACGCCGTTCGATACTTCGCCTGCCAGAGCCAGGACGAGCGGTCCGGTCATAGAGATGGAGAGGATGGTCCGAGCAGTCCCGCTCGACAGGCTGGCATGGTGTATCCTGCGCGGCGGTTCTTTCGTCGGCCGCGGCACCGCCCAGGAAAGCGTCATACAACGACTGCACGAGGGAGTGGAACGCGTTTCATGCGATGGCCGCAACTATATCTCGCCGGTCAACGTTGCGGATATGGCTGAGGCTATCGTCGCTTCTCTCCAGCGCGCACCCGGCGGGTCCATATTCAATATCGTTGACGAGCCTTTGCGGCAAGGCGATTATCTTGATCGTCTAGCTGCCCTGGTGGGTGCTCCCCTGCCGCCGCGAAACCTCGGTGCGGCTTGCCCGGCGTCGCTTCGCTGCAGCAATGAAGCTGCGAGGAGAGTGCTAGGCTGGAGCCCCAACCATGGTATCTGGCCCGAGGTAAGAGAACACGGACCGGCTGTGGGAAGAGTGGGAACTGCGTAGCACGACGCTATGACGCATGGATCGCGACGGAAATGTCGAACAGGAGGACGAAAATGCAGCACGAGCCTATAATTGTCTACAGGCGTTCCTGGTGCGAGGACAGCGATGCGGCTGTAGAGTACTTCAAACAACAGAAGATAGAGTACAAAGAGATCGACATCGAGCAAGACGAGACCGCTGCACGTGGGGTCGAGTTCGTGACGGGCGGCCACCATATCACGCCCACGCTCGTGTACCGCATGCAAGCTATCGCGTTCGACCCCTGGAGAGAGGATCGCTTTGATATATGGTGGCAGGTCGCGAACGCCGACTTTGCTGATGCTTTGTAGCCACGTTCGTGAAAGGAGCGAGGCGGAAAAGTGATAAAGATAAAGCGTGTATATGAAAGTGTCGCCCCCACAGATGGTAACCGAATCCTTGTGGAGAGATTATGGCCCAGAGGTATGCGGAAAGAGGAATTGACACTTGATAGTTGGATCAAAGATGTGGCCCCAAGTACCGACCTGCGGCGCTGGTTCGGGCACGACCCCACTAAGTGGGAGGAGTTCCGCAAGCGCTACTTTGCCGAGCTTGATACCCACCCCACGGCCTGGCAACCCCTCCTTGAGGCTGCCCGCGAAGGCGACGTCACCTTGCTGTACAGTGCCCGCGACACCGAGCACAACAACGCCGCGGCCCTGAAGGAATACCTGAATGCTCGCCTTGCTGCTTAGCTCAGGTTGCGGCCTGTGCAGAATAGGACGAACAGGGACTAAGGTGAGCTATGGCAACTCGTTTGGTACTGCCAGGAGCGAGTCGGGGTCTTGAACGCGTGCCGCCTGAGCGGGCCGCAGAGGGATGAGACGCTCGAACCTCTTGCCGTTTATAGAATTGGCCCCGTAGCTGGGGAGGCTCATCGCCCTCCATAAGGTTACAGCGTACAGGGTAAGCGCGCTCACCTCTATGAAGCCGCTCAGCCCCATCAGGGCGTAGAAGGCGCCGCCGTATACCTGCGCCATGCTCTCACACACAATGCGCAGCGTGTTCCCTGTTAGCAGCAAAGCGAACAGCACCCCCGCTACCCGCGGCTGCTTGTTCATCACGCCTATAAAAGCGGGTACCAGCTTCATGCTCATGCCGACGATCATCAGCGAGAAGAAACCGACTGTGAGCGCGTGGTGATAGCTCGCAACGAAAGCGTGCGGCACCGGGCTGCCACCGACCAAAGTGCTGAGCGCGTACACGAGGTTGAGCGCCGAGGCGAATAGCAGCCAGAAATAGGCGGTGCGGACGAAGCGCTCAGGCCAGGCATTCTTCCTGTGCCGGTGCGCGAAGATACTCTCGAGCCTGTACAGCTTGAGCAGCGCGACGAACGCCACGAGCGCGGCCATTTCGAGCGCCGCACCCGTAAGGCTGAGCCAACTTTCAGCACCTGCGGGCACAAGCCCGAGCCCAGCGCTCTCAGTGGCTACTTGCAGCAGCACGGCCAGTGTATAAGCGGCGAAGACGACCCGTGTCGGCCACAACGTAGGCGGGCGAGTACCCATGATCTGGGGCACGATGCGCAGCGTGAAGCCCAGTATCATGGTCACGATCGCCCCGTTGAGGGTGCCCCTCAGGTATGGCGCGTCCCAGGTCGGCGGGATGGTATCGAGCCCGTTCAGAGCCATGTAGCTTGTAACCCCCAAGGTTGCAGCCGAAGCCAGCCAGAACCACCCGAAGCCCGCACCGATATACAGGGCATAGGCGGGCGGGCCATATTTGTCGCCGCCCCGCAGTATTGCATCGTACATGGCCCACACAAAGAGGGACGCTCCGCACAGGCCAAGCAGCGCCGACAACACCATCGCCCACGAGGCCCACGAGAGCCACGGGAACCACGAGGCGGGCTGGTAGAGCACGAGGGGTTGGCTGATGAAGCGCAGCGCGATACCCGAAGCCACCAGCAAGAGCGAAGGGGCCACAAGTCCCGGACGCTTTAGGGGCCTAAGGAAGAAGCGCGGCACCAAGTGGTAGGCCATCCCCATGATAAAGAGGCCTACCCAACCGAATATCTGGGCGTAGGCGTGCGATTGGATGAGCGAGCCCCACGCCGCCGAAAGGTCGGCCTTGAATGCCATGACCGCCAGGTTGATTGCCCCTAGCGTGCACCCCACAGTGAGCACGGTTATCAAAGCCCCACGCAGGAAGGGCTTGTACAAATGATTCTGGCGCGTCTCCCCACCCCAGGTTTGTTTGCTTTCCATATAGCCTGCTATCTCGTTTCCGTCTCTCGAACAATAGCCGCCGGACGAACCGAGCGGGCGGATGCGCCCACATGGCTCGCCCGGATGGCAAGCGCGGTGCTACCCATGAAGAGGAGCAGAGCGAACACGTTGAGCATACCACCTCACAGTCGCCCCTCGCCCCATCCAATCAGGTCGCTCCCGATCCGCAACGCCAAGGACGCATGCAGCAACGCGAGGTGCCCGTAGAACGCCCGCCTGTAGGGCACGGCCAGCCCGGTCACGGCGGGTAGGATAACGGGCGCGTGCGCGAATATCATAGAGAAAACGAATCCCAGGAATATCGAGTGCAACAGGGCATCGTAGTAGGGCGTATCGTCCACCAGGCCGAACACTATGGCCACCAAGCCACCGACTATGAGCCAGGCATAACCAAGCAACAGGCTCATCGCCATGAAGCGGGTGAGCCCTCTCTGGTGGATGGTGCGACGGGCGATGTCGTTCCTGAGCAGCCATAGGGCCAGGCCAATCAGCCCCACGCCAAACAGCCTCGCTCCCCAATAGAGCATAAATGTGGAGAGCAGAAGCGCGGCTCCGAGCGCCGCCACAACGAGGGTGAAGAGAGAGCGGCTCCAGGCCGGCAGCCGGAGCATTCTGCTCAGCTCAAGCCTCTCGCCTGCGATGGTGAGAATGAGAAAGCCTGCCCAGAATAGCACTATCCGGTAGACGTCGAAGCCCGCCAGCCACAGGGCGTTACCGGCCAACAAGGAAACCGCGCCCAGGGCCATGGTCACCGTGAACATCGCAGACTGTACGCGCAGCACGGCTACGTACACCGCCACCAGCCAGAAGCTTCCCACGACGAGCAGCAGCGGGCCAAGTGGAAGCCTCCCTACCTGCAATCCCGCCATCAGGCCTATTCCGCCAAGCGCGGTCAGCAAAGGCGCGCCGTATGCCCACCGCTGGCGTACGGCTACCGCGCGCTCCAGGCCGATAAGCGTGCCCAGGAAGCCACACACCATGAGACCGCCGTGGGCTTCGGGCAACTCGCTCAAGAGAGGGGGCATTCCCCAGCCCAGCCGCACGAGCCCCGCCCACATGGCGATGAGCAGCGTGGCAAGGGCCAGGACCATCAAAGGGAAACGTAGACGTAGGCGCGCAACGTCCATGATCATGATTACCTTATATGCCTCTAAACCCTGCCGACCCGCACCTGCCATACCTGCGGCCCCTGCTCCAGGTAGTCCCAGGTGAACAGGCCGTCAAGCTCGGCCTTGAACTGATAGTAGAGGGGTTTGGGGTCGTGGTCGTTGACCAGGACGAAGGCCTCGCTAGGCTTGAGGGCGTTGAAGCTTTCAAAGATCGTCTCGTGGCGCTGGCGGGGTGCGATTTCCCGCACATCCAGGAATGTATCATGATGCAGGAGCGTGCCGTTACCGGGTGTGGTTTCGTATGCCTCGTGCATGCCGCCCAGAATGCGCTGTTGCTCCTCATCGGATAGATACTTCTCGAACAAAGGAATGTAAACACGCTCCTCTTTGTCCAGATGGGCAACGAGCACCGCCTCGAGTTGCAAACAAAGACGCTGCAGTGTGCTCAGGTTGGTATGCCTGGCAAGAGGTTCTCCGGCGTTATCCATCGAATGAAGCGCCCTGGTAACGTCCGCTATCCGGTCTATATAGTCTTTGATGTACTCGTGATCTATCTCCATGGTGGCGGTGGCCGTGCCGTGTACTTTCACCAGCGGATCGACCGCCGGGTAGAGGTAAGCCTCCTCACCTCGCGCGTGCGGCAGCAGGTCACCCTTCAGAAAAGCTACAAGTGCTGAGGGATCGGCGTGTTCTCCGCCCCTTCCGTCCACTATCGCCGCTACGTGACCCCTAAGCGTGTCCAGTATCTCCTGGTGGTGATTGTGGATCGCCTCGCCTACTCTTGTTGTTTGGATTGTGGTGTCTGCCATTTCAGGATTCCTCCATTACTTGAATATACATACTATGTGTTCGACGCTCGGAGCCGTACATATGGCTACCAGCCCAGTGCGTGTTTGGCTGCTCCCGACATCATCGCCGGATCCCACGGCGGGTCGAATGTGAGGTGAACGTCCACCGACCGCAGCCTGGGCATACTCTCCAGAATGGCCGTTTCGACGCCACTTGCCAGGTATCCATGAAGAGGGCAGGCAGGAGTGGTCATCGTCATATCCACGTACGCTGTGTCACCGCGCAGTTCCAGGCTGTATACAAGGCCGAGGTCCACGATATTAATGCCAAGTTCCGGGTCTATCACCTGGTAAAGGCACTCCAGTGCCTGCAAGTGCTCCTCACCGGCAGCCGCCATCTCCTTGTGGTCAAGCAGACTGTTGCTAACCTTCATGCGGATCTTCCTCCCTTTCTCGCAGGCAGTTACCGCTCTCACCGCTGTTGCCACCTTCGATTGTCTGCTGAAGCTCACGTAAGAACCCGGCTGGATTGATGCCATATATCGCGGCTACATCGTTGATAAGCTCGAAGCGAGCAAGGGAGCAGCCTACACATGCCAGCCGGTAACGCATGAAAACCGGCACTGTCTGGGGCCAGCAAGCAAGCACACCTGCCACAGTCTGCCCGGCGCTAGCAAAGCTCGTTGAGTTGCCCTCTGCGTGCTGCTTTGGGGCGATGGGTTTTCTTGTCTGTCTCGTCTGACTCGGGTGCCTCACGGTACCCCTCCTTTTACTTAGAGGATACCGGAAAGCATCGACGGACGATGTGCGCTGGCGCACACAAGGCGGAATCAGCACCACCCTGTGTATATGGCCGGCAAATCCTGCTTTATTCAGTTGCCTGTATCAAGGGGTAGTGGGAAATAGGGGATGCCCGGAGTTGTCAGTGGGTCTCAGGGGTGTCAGGAGAAATCGCCGGGGGCAGATCCTCGGCAATGACCACCAGGCTGTGGGGCCGTTTGATGATCACCTGCTTGCGGCCCGCCTCTATCACGCCCTGCTCTTCCCATTCGCTCAGCATGCGGCTGACTGTGTAGCGGGTGGTGCCTGTCATCTCGGCCAGGTCTTGCCTTGTCAGGGCCAAGTCGATCAAGATGCCGCCGTCTACTTTCCGCCCCGCCTGTCCCGCCAGTCGCAGCAGAGCCCGTGCTACCCTCCGCTCGACGCGCTCGGTCGCCAGCTCCCGGTAGCGGTCCTGAAACTCCTGCACGTGACGGGACATGAAACGTAATGCGTTGATCGCAAGGTGGGGGAAGCGCTCCATAAGCGAGAGAAGCGAATCGCTGTCCCAGGCCAGGAGCCTGCACTCCTCCGCTGCCTGTGCGGTTGCCGGGTAGCGCGCATTTCCCACGGTTGCGATCGCGCCGATGGTTTCACCGGGGCTTGCCACGCGCAATAGCACCTGGTGGCCTTCGGGGGTAAGCTGGGTCATCTTGACGCTCCCGGCGACCAGGATATATAGATTGGTGGCAGGAGCCCCCTGGCGGAAGAGGTAAGCGCCCGTCTTCAGGCGGCGCACACGCCCGGCCTGGGCTATGCTTGCCAGTTCGCTTGGCTCAAGCCCGTAGAGCAGGTCATTGCTCTCCAGATGGCTGATGTCTTGCAGTTCCGAGCCGGTAAGAGGCATACTAAGATTGTACAGCATATCCGGGTTCGGGTAGGGAAAGAGAGATGAGAAAGTCAGATACGGTACCGCAATCAGCCGGAGGGCCGCTCAGGTTACGGCTTGGGGCGCCCTATGTGCCCAACGACCACGGCGCATATGCCATGCTGCTCGTACCTATGCTGCTGGGCTTTATAGTGGGGGCTGTGCGCGGCGTCGCTGCGAACTCGAACCCGCCCGTTACCTTCACTCTATTTGCTCTGTCGCTCATTTGCCTGTTCTTTGCAAGCGAACCCCTGAGTATCGCCTTTAAGCCGCGGGTGAGCACGCCCGCCCGCCGGAGAGCGCTGCTCTGGCTGGGTATATACCTGCTCGCGGCGGGTCTTGCGGGCGCTCCACTCCTCTTCATCGGGAAGTTGTGGGCGCTCGGCTGGTTCCTCGCGCCCGCGGCAGCATTGATGCTCCTCTTTCTCGTCGCCGTGAAGTTACGCAAGCAGCGCAGCCTGGGCATGAGACTGCCTGGCATAGTGGGCCTGACGCTGAGCGCACCCGCCGCGTACTATATCGCTACTGGCACTCTTGATGAGACAGCCTGGGGACTATCGGCTGCCTGCTCAATCTACTTTGCGGGCACACTCTTCAATGTGCGCGCCTGGTTCGAGGCCAACAAGCAAAAGAAGGGCGGCATTGATACTCCGCGCCTTCCCGCCTGGCTGGTAGCCTCGATACTGACCTATTTGGTCGTTGGCGCCCTGATAATATGGGCGTGCGCTCTCCTGGGTGCCCTGCCCTGGTGGTCTTTTGCGGCGTTTGTGCCCTCATTGCTCCGAGCCGGCTGGACCCTCTGGCGCACGCCTGTACAACTCCCTATCAAGACGGTTGGTCTGATTGAGTTCGCCCAGAGCTTCCTATTTGCCCTGCTGCTCATCGTTACGGTTACATAGCTGCGCGCTGATGCAACTTGTCCGCCAGCATCTTCAGATATCACCTCGGAGAAGCGCTAAAATCTGCGCATCGCTGCCATGAAGACGGCTGCCCACAGCCGTTCAGCTTCAATATCGCCGGCCCCCTGCTACACCTCGATCTTAATACAACCTTAGCACTTTCCTAGCACTACCCTTAAGCTCCTCGCCCATAATTGTAATGAAAGGGAAGTTGTGCCCACCTCGTTTGCGCATACGCCATATCAGTGGCCGACCCTCTGCCACACCATTGATTGGGGCAAACGAAAGCGCCTCCATGTGGAAACCTGCCTTTATGGCTCCTATGGCCTTTTCGACCTTGTGGTAGCAGAGGTAGCAAAGGTAGCAGAGGTAGTGGCTGGTGTATGCATGGTGATAATCCTAGGCAGTATCGAGCCTATGTGCGCCAGGACACACTACTCGTAGATTTATCGCGGTATCGTGTTAATGAAGCCACGAGAATCGCGAAGCGGTCGAAACGAAAACCGGACCCTATCGCGACTGTGAGCCGGCGAGCGCGAGCGGTCGTCCTGGGACGTTGAGCATTGATTGTGAGAGCGTCACAGCTCTAATGGGAGGAGAAAGCCACCAATGGAAACCCTGAACGCTATGAATTCTATGCAGACTCCGAAAGCAACCCGAATCTGGCCAGTCACCGGGAACTTCATGCCCGATTTCACTCGTCCCTCTACCAAGGGACAGCCGATTCCAACCTCTGATTACCATGACTGCAACCACGACCACAGTCGCCGGAGTCTGATACTGGTCTTCGTTGGGGCTCGTACCGCCGAATATATCGCCGATCCCGTCCGGTCGTCCTCTTCCAGCCTTCTTCACGACCTCGCCAGGCGCTACACCGAAATCGTCAGTGAAAGTGCGCAGGTACTCGTGGTCGTACGAGGAACGCTGGAGGAGGCGGTGCAACTACAGAGGTATGACAACCTTCCTTTCCCTGTACTGGCCGACGAAGATGGTCAGGTTCACCGGGATTACGGTGCGATGACTCGTGATGGGAGAACAGCATCTCAGGCCGTCTTCGTCGCCGGACGCTACGGCAAGATCTATCTGTCGAGCCGGGCCAGCGACGGGCCTCCGCTCCCTACGGTGAACGGCATTCTGGGGTCGCTGGACTTCATCGAGTCTCGGTGCCCGGAGTGCGGGCGCGAGGAGTTGTAGAACATGACGCCTCGGGTCCCGCTACCTGTGGATCACAAAAGCAAATTAGGGAGATGCAATGCTAACCGAGGAAACCAAACCCAAAAGCCCATCCGTGCTCGAAGAGCCGTTGACTTTGGCTATGCCATTACCCGACCGGGTCACGCTAGTAGACCGATCTGTGTCTGGAGAAGTCCTTCCAGAAGCCATGCCTGCACCTGAGTCGGTTGCGCACTATCCTATGCAGGCACACCAACTTGGGCTTCCGGCTGCTCTGCGGCACGGTGTGGCCCTTGACATACCCGGCGTGTTGGCAGTAACACCTGACGTGTGCGTGCCGCTCGGCTCGCTGGGCCTCGTGGCGCCCGACGTGAATAGAGCGGCTATGGAGGCACGGGAGGCACGGGAGGCACGAGGAAATGCGCCTTGCGTAGACCTGGGCGCGCAGGTGGGGATAATGTTAGCCATGGAATATACAGCGGGCAGCCGCTCTCACAGATTGAGTAATGGCACGTTTGGGTATGGGCGGCCGTTCACCATCCATAGGTGAACGGAGATAATGTCAATACTTCAGCCCAGAAGAACACGCGCGATATTTTGAGCGCCAAAAGGAGCGCACATGACCAACCATCCAACCCCCGACTGGGATCCACGAGATATTTCCGTGCTAGGCGATCAGCGCCGTGTGTACGATGAGATGCGCGAGCGCTGCCCCGTTGCCTACAGCCACTTTCTGGACTGGTCGCTCTTCCGGCACCAGGACGTTGTGAACGTCCTGGCAGACCCTGAGACCTACAGTAGCGCCTCCAAGCGTCGCGCCATTCCCAATGGCATGGATCCTCCAGAGCACACTCACTACAACCGCGCGCTGGCGCCCTATTTCCAGCCTGAGCAGATGAAAGCGCTTGAGCCGGGCTGCCGGCGCATTGCCGTTGACCTGCTGGAAGAGATGCTTGCGTGCGGTGGCGATGAATTGGACTTCATCCCCGAATTCGCCCAACCATTCCCCATCAAAACTCTCTGTCTGTTTCTCGGCTGGCCGCAGGAGACCTGGGAGAAGCTGCGCGGCTGGACGCACGGCAATCAGGAGGTGGCTTTTTCACAGAACAAGGAGGCGGGCGCGGCACTGGCACGCGAGTTCACAGGATATGTTATGGAGGCGCTTCGCGTGCGGCGAGAAGTCCGTGGGCATGCGAGCGGTGACCTGACGGACACCACGCACACCACGCACACCACGCACACCACGCTTACTTCGGACGTCACCGCCAGCATCATGGGAATTACAGTTGGCGGCGTGGTGCTAAGCGACGAGGATATCGTCAGCATCTTGCGCAACTGGACAGCGGGCCAGGGCACCGTGGCGGCATCGATCGGGATCCTCGTGTACTATCTCGCGAGGCACACGGACATGCAGGAGAGACTGCGTAGCGGACCTGCATTGCTGCCTGCCGCCATTGACGAGATTCTTCGCGCCGACGGCCCGCTGGTGGCCAACCGCCGGAGCACGACGCGAGCGGTGGAGATCGAAGGCCGCAAGATCGACGCCGGCGAGCATCTTTCGCTCAATTGGATCTCCGCGAACCGTGATGCACGCGCGTTTGACGATCCCGATGTAGTGCGCCTCGACCGTAACCCCGCAGACAACCTCCTGTTCGGGGCGGGCATTCACTATTGCCTGGGAGCTCCTCTGGCGCGCCTCGAGATGAAGGTCGCCATGGAGGAGCTGCTGGCGCGCACGACCACGATCGAGTTGGGCGCTGCTGACCCGCCGAGGAGACACATCTATCCGAGCAACGGTTTCGGGGAGCTACCAGTCCGCCTCCGCTGACCATTTGGCAGGCTGCGCAGGGAGAGTGGCACAAGAATAGAATAGGGTCATATCGCACATGCCGCTCTCATTTGCGCACCGGGCATGCAGCGGGGCGAGCGACCACGCAGTATATTGTGTGGGTGACGGTCGACAGGTGAACAAGGTGGACAGCCTTGACGTTGGATGGAGATAATGTAAATGAACGATGCACAGTACGGCTTTCCGGCCTGGATCCGGGTGACCCACTGGATAAACTTCTTGCTGATGGGCTTCGTTATCAGGGCGGGCATACAGATCCTGGCAGCTTATCCGCGTCTCTATTGGAATGACCATTGCATCCCCGGCACCGAGTGGATCAAATTCACGCGCAGAGTTATCAATCCAGAGTTGCCCTGGATAGCCAGAGAGCAAGAAGAGGATTGGTCGCCGTTGATTGCACAGCCGGGGAACAGCCTGGGGTTGGGCCGCCAGTGGCACTTTGCCGCGATAGGCTTCTGGGTGCTCAACGGACTCATCTACGTGGTTCTGCTCTTCGCGTCCGGCGGATGGACCCGCCTGATACCAACTTCTTGGTCCGTCGTCCCGGAGGCGTGGAATACGTTCACCGATTATGTGACATTCCGTCTACCGCCTGCTGGATCGTACAATCCCTTTGACCCGATGCAGCAGCTTGCCTACGCGGCTGTGATATTTGTGCTGGCTCCGCTCCTGATTCTCACCGGAGCGGCACAGTCTCCAGCAATTGAGGCTCAGTTTCCATGGTACGCCCGGCTCTTCGGTGGGCGTCAAACCGCTCGTAGCCTGCATTTCATCGGGCTGGTGGCCTTCCTTGGATTCATCGTCATACACGTAACACTGGTCGTTGTTACCGGGTTCGGCGAAAACATGGGCAACATAGTGCTCGGCCAGCACGACCACGATCAGGGCCTGGCTATCGCCATTGGCCTGGGGATCATTGCGCTGAGTATCTTTATCTGGGCGCTTACTACCTGGTATTCTCGGCACTCGCCTCGGTCCATGCAGCATATCCTTGGCGCCATAATACGGCCGGGGCAGCGTCTGTTATCTTTCCGGCTGCGTTCTCGCCAGACGTATAACCCCGATGAAATCTCCCCGACCATGATCTTGAACGGCTATCCGCCTGACACAGAGGAGTACAAGCAGCTGGTCAAGGGCGATTTCAAGGACTGGGCTCTTGAGATAAGAGGCCTGGTGGATAATCCTATGAGCTTTACTTTGGCAGACTTGCAAGCGTTGCCAAAGCAGACCCAGATTACCAAGCACCATTGCATCCAGGGTTGGACAGCCGTCGCGCAGTGGGGAGGAGTGCCCCTCAGCGTGATCCTGAATCGCTGTCACCCCAGGGCCGGGGCGCGCTACATGATGTTCGTGTCGATCGGGTTGGATGCAAAGGGCCGCCCATTCCACGAGTCGCTTCCGATCGAGATGGCCAGGCTCCCACAGACCATACTGGCGTACGAGATGAATTACGAGCCGCTAACGGTACCACACGGCGCGCCGCTTCGTCTGCGAGCGGAGACGCAGCTCGGATTCAAAATGGTCAAGTGGCTGCAATACATAGATTTTGTGGCGAGCTATAGCCAGTACGGCAATGGAGAAGGCGGGTCACGAGAAGACATCCAGAACTTCGAGCCTGTGGTCAGCGTTTGAGACTCCGCTTCGCCGTGTCGTTACAGAGGCGCGACCTGCACAGGCTTCAATTCTGCATGAGATTAGCGGACAAATGATTGGTGCGCCAAGTAAGTGCCTGACCTCTGCGACTTCCTCCCCAGTCGAGTAGAGGCTGGTTTGTGAGTGTTCAGTCGGTGGGAATAGTGACCTGCCCCCTAAAAACTCCTCCAGAATTTAAGTTAGAATCCCGAAGAGGGACTAGCTGGCGGAGTTTCCGGGGGCAGTTCATCGACAGGATTTCTCTCACTGCTGTTGGATGAAATAACGGGGGCAGGTCAAGTCTTCCTCCCTGGCACGCGCAAATCCACCCACGATAATTACCGTTATCGTGGGTTGGTGTGCAAATCTCGGCAATACCTACTATCCAGAGCTAGAATATTCGCATGAACAGCTTACCTATTAGATACATAACAGGCCCTGAGGACAGCGTTCCAGAGAAAGGTGCCGCCAGTAAGCACTCGCGACAGGAGATAGGCCAGACGATGGAAGAAGTTATCCAGAAGCCGGCGCCCGAAGTGATGCCGCGATTGGAACTAGCATCCCGCGAGAGTGCTGCGGAGGTTGTTGAGAACGAGCCACCCGGCATTCTTGCCGGGATCGTAGAGCTTGCACCCGGCACAATGATCCTTGAAGATAAGTCCACGGCCTCTGTAGTGGCTGCGGCGGTCGATACATTGATCGCGGGAGTACTCTCTGAGCACAGCCGCCGTGCCTACACGGGCGATATTCGTCACTTCCTCTCTTTCTTAGCCGAGCGAGAACTCGCACTAGCTGATATCAACAAGAACGTGCTGGTAAGCTATCGTGCTTTTCTGGCGAGAGGGTATGCCCCCTCAACCGTCAACAGACGGCTCACCGTGGCACGCAGGTTGGTCACTGAAGCCTGGGAGTTGGGTCTTCTCAAAGCCCAGGGCCGTAATCCTGCGGATGGTCGCTCGGTAGCGGGTCTGCGGGACGCGGGCGATCGTGGCCAACCCGCGCTCACCCTCAAACAGGCTCGAGTACTCTTGCAAAAAGCCAGGCAAGTGGGCGACTTGCCCTCTCTTCGGGACACCGCTATTCTACATATATTAATAGGTACGGGACTGCGGCGCTCTGAGCTTGCCGCTGCACGGCTGGCAAACATCCAGGTGCAGGGAGGTTACAACGTCCTCGTGGTCCTTGGCAAAGGCAATAAGCGCCGCGTAGTTAAGCTGACGGCGGAGGTTGCAGACGATCTGTATGCGTGGCTGTTGGCTGTAGGGAGAGGCCGGGCGGCGGCGGACGGACACCTGGTAGCGACAGACCCCTCTCTACCCCTCTTCTCGCCGGTGAAGCGTGTGGGACGGGGCAAAGAAGCGCACTGGGAGGTTACCGGCAAGCCGCTATCCGCCTGGGGCGTGTGGGACATCGTTACGCGCAGGATAGCCGATGCGGGACTGGAGGTGGACACTTCGCCCCACGGGCTGAGGGCTACCTTCATTACGTTAGCGCTTGAAGGTGGGGCTTCGATGTCTAAGGTGCAGGACGCTGCGGGCCACAAAGACCCGCGTACTACTGACCGCTATCGCCGTCGTAAGGCA
>JADMIH010000322.1 GCA_015478675.1 Chloroflexota bacterium
CACTACAGTGGCACTTCTTTGTGAGAAGGGTGGACTGAGCCCGTCTCGGAAGCTCAAAGCAAGCGAGCAGCTACGTCAAGTGAGCTTGCAGAGCCTCAGCCGTTTGTTCCAACACGGCCATGGTCAGCTCGTGGCTGGGTGCCAGACGCAGGGTGTAGCCATGGTTGCGGATATGCCGATGGGCGCGCCAGGCCCCGTTGGGGATGCGCCCCTCATGATGAGCCGTGAAGCGGCCTTCCTTTCCCACAAAGCGAAACGAAGACTGCGCTGCTACCCAGGCAAACCACTCCGGCGAATCGGGTTCAAACGCGAGCAGCCCTTGTTTGGGACAGATCACGATGTAGTGCCCCTCTCCCCCATACTCGACGCGAGGTAAGACGTGAGTCGGCTTGCTGGGCGGCTTGGCAGCGCGACGAGTGCGGAGAGCAGAGGGGGTGGGCTTGGGTGGACGCTTGGCCGTCCTGCTCTGCTGGATCGGAGCCACCGGGATGGCGGGCTCTGGCTTGTGCTGCTCAAGGAGGCGAGTGAGATTAGCCACCTGCTGCTGCAAGGCGGCAATCTGGGTCTGCAAGGCGTTAAGCCGCTCGGGCAGCCCAAGGAGCGCGGCAGACAGCTCCGGCCCCTCGTCGGCAACGGGGGTAGGCAGCTCCTGGGGGAGAGGTGCCAGGCTGCGCTGATGCCGGTGGGCCAGCACATGCAGCGCATCCGCACTCACCCCTTTTTGGCGACCATCGTGAGGATGGCTGTGCAGGGCGAGCTGGGCATCGGCCAGCCAGCGATGCAGCGTTTTGGCATCGATGCCCAGACGTTTGGTCGCCTGGGCTACAGAGACACAGGTCATCGGGTTGCTCCTTTCGGGTGGAACGTGTAACAAGAACGAGAGCCCGCGGGCAACGTGCTGGGACAAGGCCCAGCAAGGGTGCCGGGAGAAGTCCGGGGAGTCTTCCCGGACTTTTCCTGGCAAAGACAGGCTGGCTCACGACAGAGGCTTAGCTGGCTTTCGCGCGGCGACGACGATGATAGTAGCCGGCCCAATACTGATGCGTGCGCCGAAAGCGCGACCAGTGCGAGAGAAACGGGGCGGAAGTGGGAGCAGGCCAGAAGAGATGAGCTAGCAGATGACGCACTTCGGAAGGGGTTAACGGGATGAGCGGGGGCGAGGGCTGAGCGGTGGGGTCTTGTGCAGGCGCGTGATGCGCTTCGCGCTCCTGCACACAGATGCTGAGTAGGAAGGCAGAAGCGAGCAGGACCAGGGTGATGTGGCGATACCAGCCGAGGTAGCTGCGGACTTCATACTGGTCGAGTCCGAGTGCTTTGGAGGCTTGCAGGTCCTCTTCAATGCGCCAGCGTGCGCCAATGGCCTGGACCATGGTGGGCAGAGAGGTGTCCAAGGGAGCATAGACCAGGTAATAGGCCAGTTCGTGCGGGTCGTCGAGGCAGCGGCGAACGACGAGCCAATGGCGACCGTCCACCGTGCCAGCATGCACCACGGGCAGGCGAGCCCAGTCAAAGAGGCGCTCGCCTTTGGTGCCCAGGCTCTGGCTGAGCCGCTGCCAATCGCGTGCCCGCAGGGCCTGATGTGCGATAGCAGCGGCATCACTGAGCAGGAGACCGGCTGTTGTTTGCACACAGACGACTTCAATGGAAGGGACGGAGAGGCGCATAGGCGTAGCCTTGCTCCTCCAGGAAGAGCCGCAAGTCAGTGCTGTGCCCGTAGACGGTATCGGCCACCACCCAACCGATGGGCAGACCAGCCGTTTGGGCGCGTTGCACCATGCGCTGCCCTAGTTCGGGTTTGGTGGCAAAAGTGACGTGGTCAGGAATATGAGCGGCGTGTCTGCGCGGCAGATCAGCGCACCAGTCCTCGGGGAGATACAACTCACGATCAATGAGGGCATGTCCCCAAGCGGTGACGTAGGAGAGGAAGACGCCCACCTGACAATTTTCGACGCGCGACGTTCGCCCACAATATTGCGGGCCGACGCCTGCGGAGTGGCGTCCCCGTTTGGGAAAGCCGCTTTCATCGAGGACCAGCACGGGGAAGGGTGCCTCGTCTTCGTGCTGCCCCTGCGAGGGGAGCACGGTCTGCTGGACCAGGGTGCGCAGCTCATCGCGCACCGCGTCCTGGTTCCAGACGGCGGAGGCGAGCAGACGTTGGGTTCCATACGGGTGAGCCTCTCGGGCCTGTTCAGCGATCTGCCAGCCATTTTTGCGCGGCACGTCACTCAGCACGGCTTG
>JADMIH010000075.1 GCA_015478675.1 Chloroflexota bacterium
CTCATGCCCTAAGTTTATCATTAACCGTTACTATTTAGCTGGTAAGGTACTAGTGTCTCCAATACATACAGAGCAAAACCTCGT
Source organism: Chloroflexota bacterium (assembly GCA_015478675.1). Next base: position 85 of record JADMIH010000075.1, read on the forward strand.
GGGGTGTCAAAGACGATGCTAACAGGACTTTCAGGATCGTGGCGGAAATGCAGATTTTGGAGCATAGTGATAATAGACAATGCTCCGCTTGGCTCTCCATACAGACTGCTGAAGCTATATGGATTGGTTAGACAATGGTGAGCGGCCAAGCTCGCACGGGAAAGATAGCTAGTGATGTGGCGGGTAGGCACGATAGTAATCACTTTCTTGTATGCCGGTGCTATGACGGTGTATAGGTACAACGTGTAGGGTCACTGATAAGTTCCAAGAAATGGAAGTTTCAGGACTATTTCGAACCAGCCGCTAAACAAAGTCTGCTGTAGCTATTTCACCACCACCCACGTCTCATCCCGGTCTACTTCGCGGTTGTTGGCGTCGTAGCCGATGGCGATGTCTACGCGTTCGCGTTGGGGGTGTTTTCACAGCAGTTTGTCATCGCCGAGTGCCACCCGCCCATGAATGAAAATAGAGGTTCGGCAGGCTCCAATTCGTGCCTGCGAGAAGCTATTTTCAAAGCAGTCGAGCTTAGAGCCGGGGGCGGTCGAAGTGGTATAAAGCTGAGAGTACGGCCTGTACACATCCGCCTACCAGCTGATTGCCCGCCCCACCGCCATGCGGTATAATATCCTTGCTAGCTGTCCAATCCGACACCTTCAAGGAGCGTATGCCAGACTCTCTTTCCCTTTATAGAAAATACCGTTCGCAGACCTTCGCGGAGCTTGTCGGCCAGGAGCCGGTGGTGCGCACGCTGATGAACGCCATCAGCCTGGGGCGCATCTCTCATGCCTATCTTTTTACCGGGCCGCGTGGTGTTGGTAAAACCAGTGCCGCCCGCCTCCTGGCAAGGGCCGCCAACTGCACGGGTGAAGCCGGTGAGAGGCCATGTAACAACTGCCCCAACTGCCTGGCTGCCAACCGTGATATAGCCACTGACCTGATCGAGATAGATGCCGCCTCTAATACAGGCGTGGATAACGTTCGAGAGATTATAGAGAAAGCTCAGTTCGCACCCTCCATCTGGCATACCAAGTTCTACATTATTGACGAGGTGCACATGCTCAGCGCGTCGGCCTTCAACGCCCTGCTGAAGACCCTCGAGGAGCCGCCTCCGCACACCTCTTTTATCCTGGCGACCACCGAGGTTCACAAGGTGCCCGCCACTGTCCTCTCTCGATGCCAGCGTTTCGACTTCCGGCGTATACCCCTCACCTCAATGGTGGAGCGCTTGCAATACATCTGTGAGCAAGAGGGGATAGAGGCCGAGCATCCTGCCCTGGAGATGGTTGCCAGGCATTCCACCGGTTCATTGCGCGATGCAGAGTCGCTGATGGACCAACTCAGGGTTTACGCCGAAGAAGGGATTACCCTCGCAACTGTGCAGGAGCTACTGGGGGCGGCAGGTGGCGAAAAGGTGGCGGAGTTCATAGACGCGCTCGCCTCCCGCGATCCGGCGCAGGGCTTACGCTACATCAACCAGGTGCTGGAGGAAGGTCTTGACCTTCGCCAGTTCAACCGCCAGATAGTAGAGCAGTTGCGCAGCATGCTCCTTCTCAAAGCCGGAGCTGCGGGCAGTGACGACAGCCTACTGGACGTTACAGAAGAGATGAAGGCGCGCCTCACCACGCAGGCCACGAAAGTTACAATGCCTGAGCTGCTGCGCTGGACACGCATATTCGCTGACGCTGATATTGCGCTGCGTTCTACCTCTTACCGCCAGCTTCCCCTGGAAATGGCGCTGGTAAGCGCTATTCTCCAACCCGAAGAAGCGGCCACTCCCCCCGCGAAGGATCGCGCCGCCGAGGTCGCCGCCGGTATAGATCAGATAGGCTTGCCGCCGCGAATACGGCCCGCGATCACCGCCCCACAGAATGGTCCTTCAGCGCCACCGCCTATCAACCGCGAGCTTGGTGCTATCAATAAGAATGCGAACGGACACCCAATCGAGCCAGCGCCGCAACAGCCCGCGGATTCGCTCGCCGATTCAGGCGTCCACCCTAAGAGCGACGGCCTGACCGAGCGGGCCTCGGTGCCTGCGCCGTCGCTTGAGTCATCAGCAGATGGAGATGATCTGCCTCGACTCCATGAGCTATGGCCAGCCCTCATAGACCAGATAAATGCTCGCAGTAAGCAAATGGCTGCTGTCTTTCGCAACTCCGATATGGTCAGACCACTCAGTGTTGCTGGTGGGCTTTGTACGATTGGCTTCCGCGACTCGTTCCACGCCAAGAGAAGCCAGGAGGTGGTGCAGCGCGAGCTAATAGAAGGCGCTCTCAGCCGAGTTCTGGGCTACTCGTGCCGGATAGAGAGTGTTACCTTTGCTGAAGCTGCGTCAGGCGGGGCCGGCGCTGCCAATGGCGAGCCTGACCTCAGCAGCACAGCTAAAAAAAAAGTGACCAGGGAGAAGCCCTCCCCTTATGAGACCACCAGGGGTAGAGCGGCGCTCAACATTTTCGGCATAACAAAGTTCGACGATACGGAGTAAGGAGTACCAGATAATGGACCAGCGAATGCTAAAGCAACTTGAGCAAATGCAGAAAAAGATGGTCAAGGCCCAGGAAGACCTGGCGAATGAGACCGTCACTGCCAGCGCGGGCGGAGGGGCTGTCACCGTCGAGATGAACGGGCACCACGAGGTCAAATCGGTCAAGATTGACCCCGATGCTATAGACCCCCAGGACGTTGAGATACTTCAGGACATGGTGCTTACCGCCTTCAATGAAGCCCTCGACAAAGCACAAACTATGGCGCAGGAGAAGATGGGCGCGATTACCGGTGGCCTAAATATCCCCGGTATGTTCTAACAGCCTTCTCTCTGCAAGCACAAGTATACGGCGCGTGAAGCGCGAAACGTGGAGGGTTATGCACAAGATACTCTGTCCATAACCCTCCACGTTTCGCGCTTCATCTAATTTATGCAACCCTACATATTACCTTGCGTATATGGTATTGTAGAGGTAGAAGGCCTGTTTTGCAGGACTTTCTCGGTTAGTGAAAGGAGCTTGAGATGTTGTTTGGCTCTGATGGGCTGGCCAATTTCTTCATCTTCGTATTTCTTTTCGGGTTGATATTTACTGTCGCCTCCTTGCTGCTTGGCTTCGCCCATGTGGGGGGCCTCGATAGCGGCCATTCTGGTGCGGGCGGTCACTTCGTCGGCGGCCACCAGCTTCAGCTGAATATGCCGACTATCATGGCTTTTCTCACCTGGTTTGGCGGCGCTGGATATATTTTCCGTCAGTCGCTCCACTTTATCGGCCTGCTGGCTGTTCCAATGGCGCTCGTCAGTGGGTTGGCGGGCGGCGCTCTTATGTCCTTTTTGTTGGCTCGTCTCCTATGGCCTATGATGACAAAGCCGATGGAGCAAGAGGACTTCACTCTCCCCGGCACCTATGCGAGAGTGGTCAGCCCTATCAGAGAAGGGGGTGTTGGCGAGATAGTCTACACCAAGCAAGAGACCCGCTTCACCGCAGGCGCGCGCGGCGTTGGCGGGCAGGCTATCAGCAAGGGCGCTGATGTGGTCATCGTGCAGTATGAGAAGGGCCTGGCCCTGGTGCAGGATGTTCAGGCATTAACAGGAGGCGATACTATCGCGATTGGGGAGCCACGAGCACGCGTGAGTTAGAGTAGGTAAAGCAGTTTTACGAGGGTCGGGCGCGAGCGCGCCGAGGAGGTCACGTGGAGATGAACATTCTGATTATTGTTGCGCTGGTCTTCATTATACTGATGGGCCTGGCGTGGATGGTTACTCTAGTGCGCAAGGTGGGGCCGAACGAAGCTTTGATCATCTATGGCATCGGCACAGGCGGGCACCCGAAGGTGATCAAGGGCGGGGGCACGGTCGTGATGCCACTCCTGCAAAACTCCAGGCAGCTCTCGTTGGAGTTGATGTCTTTTGATGTCGCGCCAACGCAGGACCTCTATACCAAGCAGGGCGTGGCGGTCAACGTGGAGGCGGTAGCGCAGATAAAAGTGAAGAGCGACCCCGACTCGATACGGACGGCGGCGGAGCAGCTTCTCACCAAGAACGCCGTCGAGCGCGAAGGGTTGATCAGGCTTGTGATGGAAGGCCACCTGCGAGGTATCGTGGGCCAGCTTACAGTTGAAGAAATCGTCAAGCAGCCTGAGATGGTAGCCGACAGGATGCGCGCCACCTCCGCCGAAGATATGGACAAGATGGGCCTGGAGATAGTCTCATTTACCATCAAGGAAGTGCGCGACAAAAACGAATACATAATGAACATGGGCCGCCCAGACATTGCGCGGATCAAACGAGAGGCCGACATCGCGGCTGCCGAGGCCGACCGTGACACAGCCATAAAGCGGGCGCTCGCCATGCGCGAGGCTGCGGTCAATCAGGCTCAGGCCGACCAGGACCGGGTGCTTGCCGAGACTGCATCCGCCGCAAAGCAGGCCGAGGCGCAACGCGACCTGGAGATGAAGCGAGCCGACTACATGGCCTCCGTGCGCAAGCAGCAAGCTATGGCCGACAAGACCTATGATATTCAGGCTAATGTGATGCAGCAGCAAGTGGCCGCCGAGCAGGTGCGTATCGAGCGGGTGCAGCGTGAAGAGCAGATAAAAGTGCAGGACGCTGAAATCCAACGCCGCGAGCGCGAGCTAATCGCCACTGTGTTGAAGCCCGCAGAAGTCGAGAAGCAGCGTATCGAGACGATGGCCGATGCCGAGAGACGCCGCAGGGTGCTTGAGGCAGAGGGCGCTGCTGAGGCCTCTCGCTCACAGGGCGCAGGTACGGCGGATGCCAACCGAGCAGTGGGGCTTGCTGAAGCAGATATTATCAGGGCAAAGGGTCAGGCGGAAGCTGATGCCATGCACCTGCGCGCTGGGGCCTTCAACGAGTACAATCAGGCCGCTATCCTTGACAAGCTTATGTCGAGCTTGCCCGAAGTGGCACGCGCTATGGCCGGGCCGCTAAACAATGTGGATAAGATTACGATTGTCTCAACAGGTGGGAATGATGGACGTGGGGCAGGAGCTAACCAGATAACCGCCGATATCGCTCGCATGGTGGCTCAGGTGCCTGAGCTTTTTGAGACCCTCACAGGGGTGAAAATCTCAGATATGATGAGCCACATCGCAGGCTTCGATAAGGTCCCTTCTACCAACGGGAATGGTGTTCACACTAATGGTGCGGCGGTTGAAAGTGCTAACCGCGCAATCATCGAAGGCACGGCTAAGCCCGTCGTCAGCAACGATAGCGCGGGTGCAGCGCCAAAAGGCGATGTATAGTCGCGCGTTGCCGGGGTCCTAATCCCGCGCAACGAAGATACGAGCCGTCTGTACTGTATCCCGAGAACTGGACACGAATGAGGCTATTTATGGGAGTAGCAACTTCAGCTCGCCAGGCCGAGCTGCCTTCCAGTTGCTTTCGAACTCGGCGGGGATAAGATAGCCCAGAGCCGAGTGAATGCGTTTGTGCTGGTACTCCGTCAAGGCCACCTCTTCTGGTGATTACCCACATGTCTGACCCTCCGGTAACTCCGATAAAAGGAAGGCATGATGAGGGAAGGGATGCGGGAGGTGCTTTGAGCTATGCCTGTGACCACCGGCGTTTGGCTGCCTAAGATGCCCTGCACCGCCTGCGGCACCACCCGCTGTAGACGCCGGTCAGGTATGCCTTCGGTGAAGGGTTGTACAAACTGAATCAGTGCTTCTCCCAACTGTGCCACGGTAACTGTTTAGACTTGATGTGGAAGGGCTAGCCTGGCCCCCTCTCCCATGAAGGGAGAACAACTATATCCCTTTGTGCACTCAGCATGACTAAAGCCCCCTCTCCCTTCATGGGAGAGGGGGTTGGGGGTGAGGGTGGGTGAGGGTGGGTGAGGGTGGGTGAGGGTACGCCTCCACAGCTACTCCTTGAAGATTGCTCCACCCCTATTCTTCTGAACATTTACCAGCAAATTGCGTATTGACAGAAGGCGCTACAGTCGGCTACAATCGCGTGCATACAAGTAGCGACGCATTGTGTTGGCTAGAAGTTGTAAATTGTGTGCTCCGAATAGGCATGCATGCTGTGGGGCAGCGCGTGTGCACCACCTTAGCAGGAGGGGATCGCCTATGAAAAAAGTGAGACGCTTTACCAGGGCGCTGTCCATAGCTTTAGCAGCAGGCAGTATAGCCCTGGCACTTTCGCTAGCTTCGGCGACAAGCCCGGCGCATCCGGGATCGGCTTACTTGCCCACCGCCCATTCAGGCCTCGCATCCCTATCTCTCACCACACACCCCCCTTTCCTCGGCTTGCAAAACTCAGGCATAGCTGAAGCGGCTCCTGTAGCCACTAATTCCTCAAGCTCGGTCTATTTCCGCCAGACAGCGCACTACGTCAAGGACGCCTTTCTCAACTACTGGCTGATGAACGGCGGCCTGACTACTTACGGTTATCCTATCTCCGAAGAGTTTGTTTCCAATGGCGTAAGCATGCAGTACTTTCAGCGGAGCAGATTCGAGTACCGCCCTGGCAGCAGCCGCCCCTGGAAGGTCGAGCTAAGCCCGGTTGGGAGCCTGGCGATACAGGGGAGGACATTTGCCCCCGCAACGCCGGATGCGGCAAACGCCGACCGCCTCTACTTCGACCAGACACAGCATACGCTGGGTGGTACTTTCAGGCAGTTCTGGCAGGCGAACGACGGCCTGGCCATCTTCGGCTACCCGCTCTCTGAGGAGATGCAGGAGAACGGGCGCACTGTGCAATATTTCGAGCGTGCCCGCTTTGAGCTTGCGGGTCAGGGGCGCGTGCAACTCGGGCAACTTGGCACAGAGCTGCTACAAAGGCTCGTCGCCTCCGGTAATGCAGGCAACATAGCAGTCCCCGCTAACCGTCCCGGTTTCAACATGAGCTTCCGAGGGGAGGCCACATGGTTTCGCGCCGACTGGACGCGTGTGATCCGCCTCAACAAGGGCTGGGGCAACCTGCCACAAGACTATGTGGGACAGGGGCTATACGCCGCCGCGCCCGCCGACCTCAACCTCTATGGCCGCTGGGCACGCGTTACGCGCGGCAATCGCTCGGTCTTTGTGCAGTTTGTTGACGTAATAAACTGGCCTGATATTCCCTATGTACGCTCGCAAGGCATAGTCATAGACCTCGGCCAGGAGGCATATCAAGCTCTAGGGCAAGATAACGGTGGGCCCTACGAAGTCAGCTTTGACGTCTTTTGGCCCGGCGAAGGTCCCGGTCGCTAACCCTTTCCCTTGTAGTTGCAGGCTTTAGAAGCTCCCATCTGCGGAGCGACGCCTTTGTATCTTAGCTGTCCCTGTCGCTCCTGGGTTGTTTTTCTTGCGCGTCTTGATGATAGGGCACCGGAAGGTGAGCGTTGCTCCTCGGCTGCGGGTGAAGCTTCTCTTTCGGAGTGATGCTTGCCAGCCAATTTGTACCTCTACTACATATTGCAGACTTCTGCTTTATCAGTGGCCCTGTTCGAGGCGAGTGAGTAGTCGTTGTGCAGGGCCGGGCCGCCCCATCTCATTTCAGAATACTTCTTCCGGCCAGTCGAGCATCAAGGCGCGTACAGGATCGCCTGCCTCTACGCGGCGGGTGGTCTCATCCATTATAAGAAAGGCGTTGGCACGGGACATCGAGGTCAGAATGCCCGAACCCTGATCGCCTGTTGTGCGGACCAGGTAATCATCACCTTCCTTTGTGACGACTGCCCGCAGATAGCTGGCACGCCCAGAGGAGTTTCCCAGCGTCTCAAGGCTGCGAGCTGTGATGACAGGTCTTTGCAGGCGGCTTTTGCCCAGCATCTTCATGATAGCGGGGCGACCGAATAGCTCCATGCTCACCATACCGGAGACGGGGTTGCCGGGCAAGCCGATGAAGGGCACCCCTGCCTCGCCCAAACTGCCCAGGGCCAGGGGTTTGCCCGGCCTCACGCGCACTCTCCACATCGAGATGCTGCCACGGGAGAGCAGCACCTCTTTCACAATGTCATAATCACCCACCGACACGCCCGCAGATGTCACCAACATATCCGGGTCCAAAGCGAGCGCCTCTTCTATCTTTACGTTGAGGTCGGCACGGTTATCGCGCGCTACGCCGATATTGAAGGCCTGCGCTCCCCACGACGTCAGCTGTGCGGCAACCGAATAGCTGTTAGAGTTGCGTATCTGTCCCGGCCCAGGGCGCTCATTTACATCCACAAGCTCATCCCCCGTAGCCAGCACCACCACGCGGGGTCTGCGATGCACCAGTACCCTGCTCTTGCCGACAGAAGCCATAACGCCTATCTCAGCAGGTCTTATCGTAATGCCCTGCCTGAGAACAGCCTCGCTTTCGCGGATGTCCTCGCCCGCCAGCCGGATGTTAGCGCCCGGCGCGACTCCTTTGTATATTAACACATTGCTGCCGATTATAGCTTGCTGGGCGCGCGCCTCGCCAGGCTGCAAAGAAGGCGCACTGAGGACGCTGCCCTCGTTAGTGCTCTCAAAGGGCACAACAGCGTTGGCGCCGGGTGGTATTGGCGCGCCCGTCATAATGCGAAAAGCGGTGCCCGCCTCCACACGATCAGCGGGGCCGGGGGCCGCACCGGCAGGTAGGTAACCGATGACGCGCAGGCGAGCCGGGTTCTCCTGCGTGGCCCCCGATGTATCTTCGGCCAATAGTGCATAGCCATCCATAGAGGAGTTATCAAAAGGCGGGATGTTCATGTCGCTGTAGACGGTCTCAGCGAGGACCAGCCCCAGCGCCGAGGTGAATGGCACAGTGGCCGCAGGCATTGGCGAAACAAGCGACAGCACTGCCTCTAATGCCTGGCTGACACTAACACTTGTAAGCGGGGTTTCCGGTTGGTGCTTGTTCATCTAACACATTATACAGCACAAAAGGTGGCCGGCTTCTTGCACAGCTCAAGCTTGTATCGTGATGGCGTAGCGGATGTGTACAACTTACTGGCAGGTTGGCGGAGTAGTCTAGAATCCCGGCATGATACAACGAGTCACGCCGCAGAGTACGCCAACCGTTGTACCACCAAGAGAGGAGGCGATTATGGCTGCTGATGACCAGGTTTTAGAACGCAGGCTGGTAAGGCTGCGGCTGGCTGGACCTGAGCTGAGCCACTCTCGCCGGAACAATGTAGATGCGGTGATGCGCCTCACTAACAGCGACCCGTATGCCACCTTCGGCATACGGCAGGTTATAGAATATGTGCAGTCGCACGATCTTAATGCCGATGATGCCTTGAGAATGATAGCGGGCGTCACGAAATGCTCCCAGGATATAACCTATACTGAAGGTAGAGGCTACATCTCCCCCTCCTCGACTATCAAGGGTCTGAGGGCCACTGCTGTAGCCATCAAGAAGGTGGCGAAGGCGGGGGGAAGCGTACTGCTCGCTACGGGGCACCCGGGAGCGATGATAGACTACTATTCCGAGCTGGGAGACCTTGTGCGTAAGCTCGGAGGGCACATAATTGACCTCGCCAGGGGGCAGATAGTCTATCAAGGCGCGGACAAGGACCATGTGCAGGTGGTAGATGCGGTTAATTCAGTAGCTTTTCTGTCGGATACTTGTGCTGCTTTGCACAGTCACGACTCGCGCCCTATGGAGCTAATACTTGATGACGCCCCTAAGCTCCCCGATCTTGTGCTCGCGGATCACGGCTTTGCGGGCGAGGCGATTAACAGAGGTATACCCACAGTGGCGGTGATGGACACCAACGACCCCGGACTGGCTGTAGCCAAACGGCTGGGGGTCAACCTGGTGTTGGTGCCGATGAACGATAATCGCCCCAATGTAGTCACACGTGAGGCCGCTGAGCTGGTGCGTCGCATGGCGTTGGATACAGGGCGCCGGCAGAGTTAACTCTTCCCCGACCCATTTTTGGCCCCTTTAGCCTTAAGAGGTGCAAAGGCCAGCTTCCTGCGTTAGGTTCAAGCAGCCTCGATTGCCTTCTTTGCTCCTTCTCTCATTGAAGCTTTTCCAGGATGTGGGTAACCACCAGAGCTGGCTTGAGCTTTGCTTGCTGATAGTTTATGATCATCCTGGCAGCTTTCTGGTAGCTTTGGGGTGGCTTAATCCGTGGGAGCCGCGCTCAACTTCTAATTTTCTATTTTCCTGGCAAGGAGCTGATATGGTGCCTACAACGGAGTGGTACTGGTACGCTCTCCTCGTGGCAGCAATGATCATCTGCGTGGGGTGGTTTCTATTCCGCGCCAACCAGCTTGTACAATTCACAACTATGGGCGTGGACAGCAAGCGCTTCGGCAACTGGGGCACTCGCTTCAAGCTGCTTGGTGTCTATGTGCTTGGGCAGTTCCGTATGTACAGCCGCAAGAGATACTCTATCTCCGGTATCGCCCACTTCTTCACCTTCTGGGGCTTTATCGTCATTCAGGTGACTACTCTGGCGCTCTTTGCTGAGGGGCTACTTCCGGGCCTGCGCGTGCCGTTTGTGCAGGATAACCCTGGTTGGCTCCTTTTTGTTGACCTTATACAGGCGCTCGTGCTCGTGGCTATGGCTACTTTCTTCTGGCGGCGTATCGTTACCAAGCCTGAGCGTTTCACCGACAGCCCAGCCGCCCTCGGCATTCTGGTCGCCATATCTGTGCTTATGATCTCCGGCCTGGTGCTGCAAGGCATCCGCATCAATTTGCATAACGAGCCTGCCGATTGGCGTCCATTCTCCATTGTTGCGGGGGCGCTCTTCGCCGGACTTAGCGTGAATGCGCAGACCTTTATTCATGGCCTCGCCTACTTTACCCATCTTGGCATCGTTCTCGGCTTTCTTGTCTACATACCTTATTCCAAGCACCTGCACATTTTTACCGCCCCCCTCAACGTCTTCTTCTACGACCTCACGCCCAAAGGGGCTATGGAATCTATAGACAATATAGAGGAGCGGATAGAAAACGAGCAGACATTGGGCGCCGCCAGGCTGGAAGACCTGGGGTGGAAAGACCTGATGGATACCTACACCTGCACAGAGTGTGGCCGCTGCCAGGACGCTTGCCCTGCGTGGCTCACCGACAAACCCCTCTCGCCCAAAAAGCTGATCCTCGACCTGCAAGAGCACTTTCTTGAGGAAGCACGCCTCGATCTCGCCAAGCACGAAAAGAAGACGCTGCTGCAACAACTCGCTACGGGTGGCATCGGTCCGGCGGCTACGGCTGTGGCGCAGGTGGCTGAGGAGATACCTCTGGTCGGCGGGTGGATAATGGACGAGACACTCTGGTCGTGTACCACCTGCCGAGCCTGCATGGAGGCGTGCCCTGTCTTTATTGAGCATGTGCCGAAGATCACCGATATGCGCCGCTATCTCGTAATGCAGGAGAGCCGCTTCCCCCAGGAGCTTGTGCGCCTCTTTCGCAACCTTGAGCAGAAGGCCAACCCCTGGGACTTCTCGCCCAACCAGCGTGCCGACTGGGCAGACGGGCTGGACGTGCATGTCGTAGCCGACATCTATTCCCAGGCGGAGGGCGAAGGACGCCCTCTCTTCGCAGGTCCTCCGCTAAAGAGTGAGGTTGAGCGCAAAGCCATCGCGGATGGCTCGGATGCTTATGTAACAGAGACCGTTCCCACTGGGCAAGAGGACACGACCGGCGAGCCCCTGTTAGAAGTGCTCTACTGGGTCGGCTGCCTGGGAGCATTCGATGCGCGCAACCAGCGCGTTGCGCGTGCGCTCACGCAGATCTTCAAGGAGGCAGGGGTCAACTTCGCCATCCTCGGCAAAGAGGAAAGCTGCTGTGGCGACCCTGCACGTCGCCCAGGCAACGAGTATCTTTTTCAGACGCTGGCGCAGGTGAATGTAGAGTTGCTGAATAGCTATGGAGCGCGTAAGATAATCACCTCCTGCCCGCACTGCTTCAATACCATCAAGAACGAATACCCGCAGCTGGGCGGCAACTATGATGTGGTACATCACTCGGAGTTTATCGACTATCTCATCAAAGAGGGCCGCATCACCCTCGCTGAACGTGTGGAGCAGGCTGTTACCTACCACGACCCCTGCTATCTTGGGCGCTACAACGATGTCTACGATGCTCCCAGGGCGGTGCTTGAGGCGATACCGGGCATCGAATTGAAGGAGATGAAGCGCACGCGCAACAATGCTCTCTGCTGTGGGGCGGGCGGCGGTAGGATGTGGATCGAGGAGCACAACGGTAGGCGGATGAACCAGAACCGCATGCAAGATGCCCTCGACACGGGCGCGCCTACCCTGGCGGCGGCCTGCCCTTTCTGTACCTCTATGTTCGAAGACGGCATCAAGGGCAAGGATGCAGGCGACAAAATCCGCCTGATGGACCTCTCTGAGCTGGTAGCTCTCTCTATGCAGCGCGATGGCAAGCCGGTAGGCAACGGCGAGCTGCCGCCGCCAGGCCCCACCATCAACATCGACCCTGTAGCCACCGGTGGCGGCGTAGGCGACCCTGAGAAAGAGGAGCCTCCAACGCTTCAAGCCTAGCCGCTAACAATCCATGTACTATACTCTCCTCTATTGGCTGCTTAGTAGGAGTGTCAGGTATTTGGGCTTGCATATAGTAGCGTTAGAATGGAGTTTTGCGACCCGCAGCCGAGTGAGAGGAGGATAGGACAATGAAAACTATAGGGGTGCTAGGTGGCCTGGGACCGCAAGCCACTATGGATTTCGAAGCTCGCGTACACGCTGTTTCCCAGAGGCTCATCCCACAGCTTGGCAACTCAGGGTATCCGCCTATGGTCGTCTACTATCATCGGTATGCTCCTTTTGTCTTGGATGAGCACTTTAGACCGATTGTGCCTCGCCGGCTTGACCCTCATCTGCACGCCGCCCTCGGCAAGCTGGGGCAAATGGCCGACTTCATTGTTTGTACTGCCAACGGCCCGCACATAATGCAGGACTATATTGAGGAACTTTCGGGCCGCAAGATGTTGAGCATGATAAAGGTCACGCTGGACGAGGTGCAAAAGCATGGTTGGCGACGAGTTGGTGTGCTGGGTTTGGGCGAGCCAAGAGTATACCAAGCGCCCCTTGAGGCTGAGGATATTGCGCTTGAGGTCCTTTCCGGGGAGAGTGGCGGCCTGCGAGACAGGTTAGATGGGGCGATTGTCGCACTCATACGGGGGCAAGCAGGTGCAGAGCAGACTGCCGTAGCTATAGAAGCAGTGGATGCTCTGAGGTCCAGAGGAGTGGACGGCATCATCCTGGGCTGCACGGAACTACCTTTGCTCCTGGGCCAAGCCGCGGATGCCCCGGGCCTTGTTAACCCGACTCAACTACTGGCTGAAGCATCTGTCAGGTATGCGATGCAGGGAGAATCGGCGGATAGGGCACCGGGGGATGAGTGAACTATCCAACGCAATAACCGCAGCCGCCAACCACATCCGCCCCCAACTTCCTCCCGCATGGCAGCCTGACATCGCCGTCATCCTCGGCTCTGGGTTGGGTGCGCTGGCTGAGGAAGTTGAGGTTGTGGCCTCTATTCCCTACTCGGAGATACCAGGCTTCGTGCGGTCCTCGGTTGAAGGGCATGTGGGGAGGCTGGTCTTCGGCACGCTTGAGGGCAAGAAGGTGGCTGTGATGCAGGGGAGGCTCCACTTCTATGAGGGTTATGACCTCCAGCAAGTGACATTCCCTGTGAGAGTGATGCGGGCGCTCGGTGCGAATATATTGATTGTGACCAACGCGGCAGGCGGCCTCAATCCTGCCTTTCAGGTGGGCGACCTGATGCTCATCGAGGACCATATTAATATTCTGGGCTGGGGAGGCCAGAACCCTCTTGTAGGGTTGAACGATAGTGCGCTTGGCCCGCGCTTTCCAGGGTTGAACCCCACCTATGACCCTGATTTGCTCAAGACGGCAGAGGCTGCCGCCTTAATTTGTAACGTTCCGGTGCGCCGCGGCGTATACATAGTGGTTGCAGGCCCGAACTACGAGACAAAGGCCGAAATCAGGCTCCTGCGGCAGTGGGGCGCGGATGCGGTTGGCATGTCCACTGTGCCGGAGGTGATCGTAGCACGGCACGCCGGAATGCGAGTGCTTGGTATCTCCAACATCACGAACCTGGCTCTGGCTAGTGGTGAAGCTGCCAACCACCAGGAGGTGCTGGCGGTGGCCGAAGAGTCGCGCCCGCGCTTTATGAGGCTGATAAAAGCAATAATCAAGGAATTGTGAAGCATCTAAGAGGGCAAGAGCCAAGGGGTAGCTCACGATTCCCAAAGATGGAGGATGACATGGCCGGAGAAAGATCAACAGGTGAAGAGATTTTTTCCAGGAGCTTAGGCTTCGCGATAGCTCTGGGGTCGCTGGCTTTCGGCGTAGCGGCTGCCATGATGAATAACGAGCGTACCCGCCGTATGCAGGAAGAGTTGCGCCAGCGAATGGACGAGCTCGGCAGGAAGGTGGAAGACTTTTCCTCCCAGGCTCAAGGCGCTATCCAGGACCGAAGGCCGGAGATAGAGGATACGATCCAGCGCAGCCGTCGCGCCGCCGTTGATGGCCTGGAGAAGGCCAAAGGTGTAGTGGAGCAGGGCGCAGACAGGGCGCAGGAATATGTCCAGCGTATGAGCCAACAAGCCCAACAAGCCCAACAATCGGCAAAAACTACCACAAATGGGGCGCAGGGCGGCAGCTCCGAGCAGGGGAGCGCTCAGGCAAAAAAAGCAGGCCAACCCACCAAGCGGATCGGCGCCAATGGCAGCGGCGATCAAGGTAAAGAGCCTATCTCCTACGACGAAACCAACAATCCAGGGAGCTACTAATCCAGGCGAGCTCTGTTGTAGGGTTTTTGAGGGGTAACTCCGCCATGCGGAGTTACCCCTTTGTTTTGGAGAATAAAAGCCCGTCTACACGTGTGCGGAGGTGTTGGGGTGGGGTCTCGCTTTAGCACTATACTTGGTGCCGCAAGCTTGGGTAGCGGACGATTCACCTTTGTAGACCTCTCCCATAAGAGAGGATCTACTGGAAACCGGCCAACTTCTACAGAACGGTGGTAGAACGGAAGCGTGACAGCAGACATTAGCGGACAGCTTGACTGGCATACGCCTTGCTCTCTATAGCTTCACCCGGCTTCAGATCAGAGGGTAAGAGAGAGAGAGAGAGAAGAAGTATAGCTGCTACATAACTTGCAAAAGGAAAGAGAGGCTCAAAAATGGCGATCAGTAATATGCAGGAGAAGTTTCAACACGGTTTAGGCGACATCTATGATGCCGAACACCAGTTCCTCAAGGCTATGGAGGAAATGCTTCAGAATGCTTCTGATGCTAACCTTCAGCAAATGCTTTCTACACACATCGAGCAAACAAAAGGCCACGTCAAGAATCTGGAGCAGGCCTTTCAAGTGCTGGGCACGCAGCCTCAGCGCGTGATGTGCGACGGTGCCAAGGGAGTCGTGAGCGAGGGCCAGAAAGGTATAAAGGATACCTCAAGCGTATCGGCCATATGCGACACCGCCATAGCGGGAGCGGCAGACAAGGCAGAGCACTACGAGATTGCTTCGTATCGGGGCTTGATCGGCGACGCAGAGTTGTTAGGCCAGCGAGAGATAGTGGGCCTGCTCCAGCAAAACCTTGAGCAAGAGGAGAGTACCTCTCAGCTTATTGAGCAGAGTATGCCTGCGTTGCTACAGAACGCAATGAGCAGCGGAGGCACGCAGCCAAGCTCCTACTCGCAAGCATCACCTACATACTAAACGGGCGGGTGTGTAGTCTGTAGTGCGTAGTGCGTAGTGCGTAGTGCGTCGCGCAACGGACTACGCACCAGGTGTCTATTAGAGGAGGCAGGGATGGCGAAAGCGCTGGATCAGCAAGTTGTGGTGATAACAGGCGCATCCTCAGGGATAGGGCGTGAAACCGCCCTCAGGCTGGCGGGCAGAGGGGCCAAGCTCGTTCTGTCGGCGCGGCGCGAGGATTCGCTTGATGAGCTTGTCAACGAGATAAAAGCTCAGGGTGGCGCGGCTATCTCGACACCGGCTGATGTGTCGTTGTACCAGGACGTTGAAGTTCTGGTCGGTGAGGCGGTCAAGACGTATGGGCGCATCGACACATGGGTGAACAATGCGGGGGTATTGCTCGTCTCCGAGTTCGAGCATGCCGATCTGGAGGAGGCGCGCAGGGTATTTGACGTCAACTTTTGGGGCGAGTATTACGGCTGCAAAGCTGTGCTGCCCGTTATGAAAGAGCAGGGCGGAGGGACGATCATAAACGTAACGTCTGTTACGGGTAAACGTGGGTTGCCCCTCATGTCGGTCTACTCGGCTTCAAAGGCCGCGTTGAACGTGTTCACTGAGACGTTGCGTACCGAGCTTATGGGCAGCAATATAGAGGTTTGCCTGGTGCTGCCCGCAACTATTGATACACCTCTCTATCAACATGCACGCTCCAAAGAGGGTGTCGCACCAAGGCCCGCGCCTCCTATCTATCCGTCATCTGAGGTGGCCAAAGCAATCGAGAAAGTGGCCGCTTCGCCGCGCAGGCTCACCTACGCGGGGTCGGCTGGCCAGTTCTTTGTTATTGTCAATACTCTGATGCCCGGGGTCCTCGACAGGGTGCTTGGAGCAGTCGGCCGTCCCGCGCTTTTGAGTAAGAAGCCTGAGCGTGCCACAGGGCACGACAATCTCCGAGAGCCGATGAACATCACATCCGAAACGGCATCGGGCGGGTGGAGAAGCGAACAGTACAAGGCGCACGAGCTTGGCAGCCGTATTGCTATGGGTATAGCCGCCTTCTTCGTGGTGCGCAAGCTCGTGCGCAAGTAAAGAGGTTGCAAACCTTCCACAAAGGCAGGGAATGTGGAAAACTTTGGGAATAGAGCATTGACAGAGCTGTCAGCTTCCCGTATACTAAGGCTACTTCGAGATTACAACTTCGGTTGTAGGATCGAAGCAACAGGAACCCAGACGGTCCTCACGGATTGTTTGGGTTTTCTGTTGTGCGACACAAAGTCGCATGAGATGAGTGAATCAATCAGTGACCTGATGTGTATGAGCGAGCTTACCAAGCTTGTGGAGAGTATTGGTGAAACCATCCAAGAGGAATATCTCAACGTTCCTGGCGGAGATCCGGAAAGTGATCACAGACAATGCCCAGGCGACAGAGGGACACCTGATAGCACAACTCAACCCGAAGATTCGAGGCTGGGCTAACTAGCACCGGCATGTATCGAGTAAGCAAACCTTTGTGATGGTGGACCATGCAATCTTCCAAGCGTTATGGCAGTGGGCGGTACGTCGCCACCCAAAGAAGACCAAGAGGTGGGTAAAAGACAAGTACTTCTACTCGATTGCCCACCGCAACTGGGTCTTCTGTGGGATGGTCGAGGGGAAAGATAGTAAACCCTATCGCGTTCGCTTCTTCTACGCGGTAGAGGTATCCATAAAACGCCACACCAAGATAAAAGGAGAGACAAACCCTTATGACCCAGCATGGGGATCGTACTTTGAAGCACGCTTAGGCGTGAAGATGGCACAGAACCTCGAAGGGCGAAGGCAACTCCTGTATCTATGGCAAGAGCAAAACGGGGACTGCCCGATATGCGGCCAGAAAATCATCGAACTCACAAAATGGAACAACCACCATGTGGTGAGGCAAGTTGATAGAGGCAGCGATACAGCAGACAACCGGATGCTCCTACACCCGAACTGTCACAGGCAAGTCCATAGTCAAGGATTAGAGGTTGTGAAGCCGCGCTCAAACAAGAGCGTTATAAAGGCGTGAGCGGCATAAAGGGAAACTTTTACGTGCCATTCTTAGCTCGACTTTGTACAATTTTGCGATTGAAAGTACCATATGAGTACAGCTGGGCACAATAGTTTTCCAAGAGTTATCACACATCACGCAAAAAGGGGGATGTTTATAAACTCCCAGGAGTAAGCGAGAGCGTGGAGAGGCTCACGCACAACCCCAATTCTAAAATTGTACAAAGTCGAGCTAAGCTCGACTTTGTACAAAATAAAAGGAGGTAAGAACGGGTAAAGGGACCCA
>JADMIH010000323.1 GCA_015478675.1 Chloroflexota bacterium
GCAGCGCGGCGGCAAAGCTCTCCGCCTCCGGGTATGCCCCTTCTTTGGCTTTCGAGAGAAGCCTTGCCGGGTTCAGCGCTGTACCCAAAGGCCCGGTTACTTCGTCGGCCCCCACCATCAGGGCACTGTCGTTGAGCGGGCGCGACTCGGTTGACATCACAGCGGCGCTATCTTCTTTGCGCACTGCCAGGAACCACTCCTCAAGCTGCCCCGCGAGGTTACGCACCTCGGCGGCTCGTGCTGTCTGCTCTGCGTTTCCTTCTCTGCTCGATCCCTCGCGGCAAGCGGAAGGATCAATCATCACCAGGCGGTCGCCGGGCTGCACCAGCAAATTGTCCAGCTCGAGATTGCATCCTGAAAGCCCTTCTTTGTGCACTTTTTCGAGCAATTCGGCGGCTTGCGTCAGCCACGACAGACACTGCTCCTCGGAAGGCTCCTCCGCGATAGCAAGGTGCCCCGACTGTGTGCCACCCATACCCGATGTTAGCTCAGGCGGCGGTGCGCCGGGCAGCCACGACGAGAGGGGGCGCCCGTACACTTCTTCCCAGACTACGTATGCGCGCTCTATCTCCGGGGACTGAAAGGTGTCGTAGACATGGGCTACGCTCGGCAGCTCGTTATCGAGGATTATAAAAGGGATGGGAGGCAGTACGCTCTGCCCCGCCTGATCCACTGAGGTAGCGAACTCTTGCAGGCGATAGTAGCGGCCCGTCAGCTGTGCGCCGCACTCCACGCAGTAAGTGTCACCGGGCATAGAGCTGGACGACCCGCAGGCCCAGCACCGCCTGTAGCCTTCGTGGTCAATCACCCGGTAGCTGTTGGCGTCGCGCTGGTTGCTGAGGAGAGTAACGACCTCATAGCGGCTATTTACCATCGTGCCCTCAGGCAGCACAGCGAGTAGTTGGCCGCCCAGCTCCGGTAAAGGGATTGTGCTGGACCCCGACTTGGTGACGACGGTATCCTGAGGCTCGGCGCGGAGAGCGCCAGGTTGCGCTTCGACCTCGCCTTCTGAGCTATCAATCTGCGCCTGCGGGCTGGGTTCTTCGGAGTGATTGGAAGCTGGGTCTATCGACATTGTTGCGGTGCCTCACCCACTTTTGCACAAAGCATATTAGCAGGCTGTAAGATAGGCTAAATATAGCACAAAGGCTCCGGCAGCCGCAACTGCACGTACTGGGGTAAATGTTCAGAGTTGGGGTAGAGCAATCTTCAAGAGGTATCTGCGGTGGGCCCGTGCGCCGATGCGCCAGTGCGCCCTCACCCCAGCCCCTCTCCCTTCATGGGAGAGTGGGCCTTTCCGCCTTGTGAGTATCAGGGGACACCCCTGCACCCCCTCAGGGGCAAGGCCCCTGCACCCCTACCCTGAACACTTACGTACTGGGTAACTGGGTAACTGTTCATCCCTTGGCGGCCTGGCTATCCCAGGCCAGCCAGGCCGCCAAGGGATGACGATAGAGAGATAAGGAGTGGGCTGCTAACATCATAACCTTCCTTAGCAGCTTACATCCTGTAAGGCAGCTGCAAGTAATACCGCTCTGATGCCCTGGAACTCACCGGTGCTTGTGCTAAGGTAAGAAGAGGTGGTAGGCAGCAGCTTGCTGCCTGAGAGATTAATAAGGGAGCAAGTGGGAGATTATTCGGGTACCGCTTCATACGACCCCAACAGCAAAGTCCGTCACGGTATAAGCCTCTTGCCCGCCGCCTGGGCGTATCGAACCTGTTGCCGGGCCCACGCTAGCTGGGTTGGATAGCCCCGCCCCATACGTGAGGGTAAATATCTCGATGCCAACTCTATGCAGCAGTAAGCAAGCAAGAATTGGTGACTATGACTGTGAATATCGCCTCCGCAGCAAGGTTGCGCTCGACGCGGTTTTATGCGAGCGACGACTGGCGGCAGGTAGACACCTTGATGACTATCGAGTAGGGCAGTTCGTCGCCATCTTGGGGCCGTCAGGCTCCAGCAAGAGCACGCTGCTATTAACCAGCTTACCTCGGGCAACCTGCAAGTAAACGTGGCAAGCCTTCGGACCTTGTGCGACGGCAAGCTGGTGATCCTGAAGAGACGAAACCGCGTTTGAGCGCCCATGATCGATGAATGCACAGAGAACTGCCGGGGCGCTCCTAGCTTGCCATTCCTCGCCTTCCATTGCTGCTTCAATATTAGATGTAATCCCCTGCTGACAATCTGCGAACCCGTTGACAAACGCCTGATAGAGGTCTATAATAAGC
>JADMIH010000076.1 GCA_015478675.1 Chloroflexota bacterium
TACCCTCACCCCATGCCCCTCTCCCTTCATGGGAGAGGGGGCTTTATTGCTGGGGAGTATATCTCCCACGAAGGGAGAGGGGCATGGGGTGAGGGCGCACAGCTACCTCTTGAACTTTGTTCTACCCTAACCCTGAACAGTTACTGCCCCAACGAAATGTGACAATCTACCCTCCTGAATGATATAGTTAGAGATAGGAAACCTTTATATGGAGAAGATGCAAAAAGATGATAAGAACAGTGTGCAAGTCAAAGATACATGGCGCTACCGTCACGGAGGCCAACCTCCACTATGTGGGCAGCCTCACCATAGACCGCGCCCTCATGGAGGCCGCTAATATTGCCCCCTATGAGTGGCTGCACGTGGTAAACGTGACCACAGGCTCTCGCTTCCAAACGTATGCGATTGAGGCTGAAGCAGGCTCAGGCGTGATAGCCCTCAATGGCGCTGCTGCTCGCCTCGGCTATACAGGTGATAAAGTAATAATCATGTGCGCCGCCTCTCTGTCGGAGGACGAGCTAAAAGATTTCACGCCCCGCCTCGTCTTCCTTGACGCTCACAACAAAATAGCTGCCCCAGGCGTTGGCGACCGCACGTGGGACGTTTCAACTGATCTACATACAGAGATGGAGATGAACGAGGTCATACGGGATTCGTAGTGCGTAAGCTGGCCCCCACGTACTACGCAACATAGACAGGGAGGTTATCATGGCAGAGCAGAGGCGGCGGAAAGGTATGCAAACACGCCTGATACATGGGGCTGAAGGAGCGAACGACACGCCTGCGGTTTCGCCCCCTATATTTCAGACCAGCACCTTCAGGCTGCGCACCCCCGAGGAAGGCGCGGAGCTGGCTGCGGAGATCGCTCCGGCCACTTTCTACACGCGCTATGGCTCGCCTAACACCAAACAAGCTGAACTTCTACTATCAGCATTGGAGGGCGCTGAGGCCGCGCTTGCCGTCGGCTCAGGCATGGCTGCGATCACTATAGCTCTCATGTCAAACCTCAAGGCGGGCGACCATGTGATAGCGCAGAACACCCACTACACCTCCGCCTTGTGGCTTTTGCAGCATACCCTTCCCAGCTTCGGCGTGGAGGTTACGCAGGTTGACCAGCGTGACGCCGAGGCGTTTGCCAGAGCTTTGCGCCACAACACAAAGGTTGTCTACACAGAGTCGCCCACTAATCCTACAATGGACCTGACTGATCTAAGAGCCACCGCTGACATCGCGCACTCGGTGGGCGCTCTTGCCATCACCGACGATACTTTTGCTTCTTCTTATAACCAGCGCCCGCTCGAGCTGGGCTACGATCTGGTGCTGCACAGCGCGACCAAGTATCTCAACGGCCACGCTGATGTAACGGCGGGAGCTATTCTAGGCTCGGAGAAGCTGCTGGCTCAGGCGTGGGAGTACTTGCGGGTATACGGCCCGGTGCTTCACCCTTTTGAGGCGTGGCTGTTGCGGCGAGGCATGCAGACGTATGGCCTGAGAATGGCTGTCCACAACCGCAACGCCTTGCAGGTAGCGCAATTTCTGGAAAGCCACCCGGCTGTGTCGCACGTCTATTACCCTGGGCTTGCGTCGCACCCACAGCACGAGCTCGCGAAGCGGCAGATGAAGGGCGGCTTCGGCGGCATGCTCTCTTTTGAGATGAAGGGCGGCTACGACGCCGCGTACAGGGCCATCGGGCGCACCGAAGTGTGCATACTGGCCGTGAGCCTCGGCGGCATCGAGACGTTAATCACCCACCCCGCTTCGATGATACACAGCCACCAATCGGACGAGGAGCGTGAACAGGCGGGTATCTCTCCCGCGCTGATTCGCCTCTCGGTGGGCGTTGAAGATGTAGAAGATATCATCGAAGATTTGGACAGGGCATTGGCAGGGGCTTAGCACCCACCTCTTGACCCGCCTGCACAGCACGTTCTTATTCCTCTACCTCTAATCGATCAGGAAGCAAGATGCAGGAAAATCCACTTGCTATTGTCCAGGCATGGCAAGATGCCGCCAACAGCCAGAATGTTGAGCGTATACTGGCGTTATCAGACTCAAATATAGAGGTAGCAGGCCCACGCGGCTCGGGTTATGGGCACCAGTTGCTGCGTGACTGGCTTGGGCGTGCAGGTCTAGAGCTTACGACCCTCCGGGCCTTCGCCCGTGACGATGTGGTTGTCTTAGCGCAGCATGGCCTGTGGCGTTCTGCCGATACAGGCCATCTGACGGGTGAAGCCGACGTTGCGTCTCGCTTCAGGGTCGCCGGTCATCGGGTTGTGCAATTTGCGCGCTACGACGACCTCGACCGCGCACTCAGCGACGCGGGCCTCAATTACTCGGACGAGCTGTTAGAAAGTTGACGAGCTGGCAGGCAACCACCTTTTGCAAGTGAGGTTGAAAAGCGCTCCGACAGAGAGAAGTCACGGCGTGTTATGCTATAATGGCTCTATGTATGAGTCGCAAGACGCGAAAAGCGAGCCGTCAAATACCAGCGGTGTTAGTGGGTCAGGAAAGCACCACGCATCGCCTCTGACTTCGATGGTTGGACGCGAAGACGAGATCGCGGAAATAGAGCGCATTCTCTACTCCGGTCAGGTGCGCCTTCTCACACTGACGGGGTCGGGAGGTGTGGGCAAGACGCGCCTCGCTCTACAGGTGGCTGCAAGGTCACACGGTCACTTCGCTGATGGCGCCTACTTCGTGCCACTTGCCCCAGTTAGCAACCCTGATCTGGCGCTCTCCACCATTGCGTAGACCCTCGGTGTGCCCGAAGCCATCGGCCAGCCCCTGCTCAACAGCCTCTGCACCGCCCTTCAGAACAAGCAGATGCTCCTCGTACTCGATAGCTTCGAGCAGCTTATTACAGCAGCCCCGCAAATAGTTGAGCTGTTACTCGCTAATCTGCGTAAGCGTGTAGCTCCGGGTAGCACAAGGCCCTAACTCTCAGCCCTTTCTCTTTGTGGAAGAGGAAGGGCTGAGAGTTAGATGCATAGGCTCTCCCTCTTGCGTGTGGGGCGGATCACTCGTATCTCAGAGCTTCAGCGGGGTATATCTTGGCTGCCTGGCGTGCGGGCAGCACTGTGGTTATCAGCGACACTATGTAGGCCAACAACACTATGCCCCCTATTTGCAGCCAGGGTATCTGGAACCTGATCGTTGGCGAGTCCTTCGCCAGGAAAGTGACGAGGTTATAAGAGAGTATGAAGCCCAGCGCCACTCCTATTAAAATGCCGAGGAGCGCGATAAAAGAGGACTCCAGGAGGAATGACGCCGCCACCATGCCGCGCTGGTAGCCTATAGCCCGCAGCACCCCTATTTGCTGGCGGCGCTCCACCACAGCCCGCGTGCTAATTACGCCAAGCGCAGCTACGCCTACTATCAGCCCCAGCGTCATAAAGCCCTGTAACAGCCCTGTCAGGCTGTTGCCTACGGCCTGCTGCTTGCGCAGGTCGTCAGCTATCACTGTTGGCTCAAGGCCGTTATTGATGAAAGCTGAACCGAGGTCGCGCCGAACCTCCTCGGCGTTCACACCCGGATTGAGACGGAAAAAGTAGGTGCCGACAGGTAGCGGCGCGGGTGTCACCTGCTGGGCCAGGACACGCGACACATATAAACCTGTGTAGGAGCTTGCTTCCTGGTTCAGCACGCCTATTATCTTCACCTTGACAGCCGGGGCGTTTGGCACGCCGGGCGCTCTCAACTCGATTTGCACAGGGTCCATTACAGTGTCGGTGCTCTTGACGCCTGACACGTAGAATGTAGGCGGGCCGCCGAAACCACCACCTCTACCTCCTGACGCGCCTATGGCTACGGGGATATAGTCTATTACCGCCAACGTGGGGTCTTTAGCCAGCGCGTCCCATACCTCCCGGTCGCTGGTGTAGCCTTTGGCGCGTATGCTGAAAGCAAACTGGTTGCTCTGTAAGAATTGCTGGTCTACGAGCCGGGCGTTGTAATAGCGCCACCCTTCGGCAAGACCGGGGTTGTTCTTCAACTCCTCAGCAGTAGGCCCGCCAAAGCTGGGAGCAGGCGCGCCCGGCTGGCGCATTTGCAACGGCAACAGAGTCTCACCCGTGATCGAGGCGAACTTGCCCTTCAAAAGGGGATCAGCGTTTATCCGGGCGTTTATATCCTTGATGGGGTTAGCATAAGACGCACTTGCCTGAATCTGGTAGCCGCCAGTCAAGCCGGGCCTGGCGGGGTCTGCCTGGCTGTTGAGGTTGGTGAGCACAGACATTACGATCAACACGAAGATGATCAGCCCGAACATGGCAATCGCCATACCTGTGCGAAAAATAGAGGCCATCGGGTAGGCAACGGCTGTCTTGAGTATCGGCCTCATCCGCCCAACTCCCCCCAACAGAAAGCTCAAAGCCCCAAGGAGCAGCTCGGAGTTATACATGATAGCCCAGACAGCGCCCGCCACCATCATGATCCCCCCGACGAAGAAGAGGTCTATGCCTGCTCCAAAGTCGGGCACGCCAAACCAGTCGTGCAGCGCATTTATCGGTAGCGCCCAGTAGATGATCAAACCCAGCCCTGATGTGGTAAAGGCTATCCGGTCGCGCACAGTGGGGCGTACGTGCCTGTGGGCGAGCAGCCATCGGATGGTCAGCCCTATAGCTATGATCGTGAGGGATGAGCCCAGGTTGAAAGCAAACCCATTTTTGCTGACCCAGCCGGCCGCAATAAGTATAATGCCGAGGCTGCCGGTGACAGGTCCGCTCTTGAAGAGCGAGAAGACCAGCGAAAAAAGCCCGCCTATACAGCCTCCTGGCTGACCCGCCGCCAGCATATCGAAGGGCGCGACAACTTGCTCCATCAGCTTCTTGTCGGGCTTCGGCATCTCAGGTATATCCCGTATCGCCGAGACTATATTCAGGCGCGACACGCGCATAGCTGAGATAGCCACAGTCAGGAAGGTGATCAACATACCGATGCAGTAGGCTACGATGAGGGAGCGAGCTTCCACATGCGGAGTCAGGGCGAAGCCGTAGCTGCCGATGGCCGAGGATATGATGCTCACCATCGCGAAGCCGACGCCCACACCGAGCGCCGCGCCGACAGCAGCTGCTCCAAGGTCGTACGCCAACCCCTCGAAGATGAACATCTGGGTCAGGTGGCTGCGCTGCGTGCCTACCGCACGTGCCATCCCCATCTCACTTTTGCGCTCGGCTGCGAGCATAGAGAAGATGAGGAATATGAGGAGTATGCCCGCCGCGATAGAAAAGAGGGCTGTGCCCACGAAAATGGTGGTAAACAAGTTGCCGATTAAATTTGCGGTGTCGAGCGCGCTCTGCTTGACTGTGTTGACCGCGTATGTTTTGTCTAACAGCCCTGTGATCTTATCGGCAACATCTTTGCTGTACTTCACCCCGTCAAGCGGACCACCTTTAAGTGAGATGTCTATCTCGGTTATCTGCCCCGGGGCATTAAAAATCTGCTGCATCTGGGGCAGGCTGATGAATGTGACGGGATACTGGTTGCTGGGAGATGCGCTTTCAACTATCTCGCGCACCTTGAAGTCGTACGCCTTGCCCGCCGCAACGATGCGGATGCTATTTCCGACTTGCGCGTTAAGCTTGTCGGCTGCGGATTGATCGAGGAGGATGTCGCCGGGCTTGAGGTTGGCAACATCGAACTCCGAGCCGGCTGTGGTGCGCAGGTTGCCGACGGTACTCTTCATGTCGGGGCCGACGCCCGTGATGAAGGTCTGGCCTGAGCCTTGATTTGTGGTCGTGTCTATAACAGGGCCGACCTGCTTCATCTGCACCGACCAGCCGTCTATGCGGTCGTCGTTGCCCACTTTAGCCTTGAGGTCGTCCAGCGTAGTTGTGCTGAAAGCAGGCACCAGGCGGTTGAAGTCGGGTGGGCCATCAAGCGCTATTTGCGGGTTGACCTTGGTTACGGAGAGGTCAGTACTGCCGAGGCTCGCGGTGAACGCCTGGCGCATCGAGTAGGTCATTGTGTCGCCTGTGCCGAAGGCCGCCGTTATGAGCAGGGTAGCCAGCATCAGCCCAAAGACGATCAAGGCGGTCTGTGCGCGGCGGCGAGGAATGTTGCGCAGCGCCAGCCGCGCCAGAATAGGCTTGCGCCACGCCATGAAGCCCACCGCCACCAGCACAACTATACTGAGGGTGAGGACCCATACCATGACTGTGTCCATTGGTATGCCGAATAGTGATTCCATTGTCTTTGGCTCCTAAGCCGTTACGCGGTACGCACTACGCGCTATGAGTCTCTAACGCACAGCCGCTATAGCTTCCTGCATGAGAGGCTCACCGCCGAGGCCGTAATCTATAATTAAGCCATCGCGCATACGCACGATTCGGTCTGCGCGCGCCCCTACTTCGGGCGAGTGGGTGACTACCACGAAAGTTTGGCGGTTTTCTTTGTTGAGGCGGCAAAGCAGGTCCATAATCTCCTGCGAGGTTTCGCTGTCAAGGTCGCCTGTCGGCTCGTCTGCCCAGATAATAGCCGGGCTGGTTGCGAGGGCGCGGGCGATGGTGACGCGCTGCTGCTGCCCTCCTGATAGCTCTGCGGGGCGGTGGCTCGCACGGTCAGATAACCCCACGAGCGCCAGCGCTTCCTGCGCTCGCTTGCGAGCCTCGCCGGAAGATGAGCCGGAGACGAGCATGGGCAGCTCAACGTTTTCGACGGCTGAGAGCACGGGCAAGAGGTTGTAGAATTGAAAGACAAAGCCCATCTTACGCGCCCGCAAGTTGGTCTTCTGGCGGTCGTTCATCGTGTGGAGAGGAGTGCCATCTATGACGATCTCGCCTGAGTCTACACCGTCAAGACCTGCGAGGCAGTTGAGCAATGTGGTTTTGCCACAACCCGACTGCCCCATGACCGCGACCATCTCGCCCCTGCCGACCTCAAGGTTGATGCCGCGTAGCGCATGCACCTGCACCGCGCCTGTGTCATAGGTCTTCTGCACGTTGCGCGCTTCGATAATAGGATCATTGAGGCGAGACACGTTCAGATTGTCCCCTGCTAAACTACTGTCCATATTGTTCATTTCCTGGCCCTCCTGAGGCCGTGTATTCAAATCTACAGGTAGTTGTTGTTGGCTCGATATAGATACGGCATGGAACTCCAAAGGTTGCAATCCTCTTTCCGCAAAGCTAATTGAGGCATGGTCATAATCCAAAACCAGGCGGAATTTCACGCTCACAGCATCGGCCACTAGGGCCAATATGGGCAGTTTGGCGGTCTATCTGGCGCGCCTCTACGCGTGAAAAATCAATTATGACCATGCCTCCGCTAATTGTCAATCATACTCTATTGTGGAAAAACCACCTGGGATCCAGGACGTGTCTATGCGAGCCTGCGCGGGACAGAGTTGAGATGGAGGCGCGGGGCTGGCGGTCAGGCGCTCTCGCCTCTCTAAAGCACCCGCAATGAAGCTAAAGCCAGCGCTTACGCTTGAAGAAGAGATACTCCAGGATGACTACAGTAGCTACCACTGCGATCACCACCAGATAGCCGTACTGTGTGCTTAGCTCCGGCATGTTCGCGAAGTTCATCCCATACCAGCCGGTGACCGCAGATACGCTCATCAGGATGATGGAGACTGAGGTCAAGGTTTGGACCGTAATGTTCAGGCGATTGCTCTGCATTGACAGAAAGCTGTCGAGGGCGCTCGATAAAAGGTCGCGGTAGGTATCTATGCTGTCGGTGATGCGGGTTATATGGTCGTAAATATCCTGGAAGTAGAGCAGCGTATTCTGCTCGAAGATCGGGAGGTCGCGCCTGGTCAGCATATTTAGCACATCGCGCTCAGGAGCGAGCACCTTGCGGAGGGCTAACAGGTCCTTTTTCAGTGTGAAGATCGACTCGATGGCGGCCTGGTTATACTTCTCGAATATCTGCTCCTCCAGGTCTTCAACGCGATCTACAATGCTGTCAATTACCGGGAAGTAGCTATCCACAATTGTATCCAGGAGCGAATAGAGGAGTATGCCTATGCTGTTGGCCTGGTTATCAGGTTTGACGTGTGCTTCCCATTTCTTCTGTTGTGCCTCTTTGTCTTGAGTGTCTGGCTGGAAGGAGGTCGAGTCGAGCGCCTGACCTGTTGTGTTTCCGTTGCCGGCAGGGGCAGGCAATAGACCTGTGGTAGCCTGCTGCTCCTGAGGAGTGAGAGCGCGGGTACCCGCGACAGGATTCCCCTCACCCTGTGCGCCTGAGATAAGCCTTACATTCTGCCGCCACCGCTTGGCTGCTTCTTCAAGCTCGGCTACAGGGCGGGTGTGTACCGTGATGAGGTAGTTTTCACCCATGAACATTGTTATCTCACGCAGCACGATGCGCTCGTTGTTGGTCTTCTGCCCCGCCGGGACCATATTGCCGCGAGCGTTGAAACTGTTGCTTGTGCCGTCGTTTGCGCCATTCACCTGCGCCTCGTGCCCGTCACTGGAGGACGTTACAAACCTCGCATTTTTCCGGCTATAGGTGGTGGGCGCAGCTTCAGCTTTGTCAGGCTCTTCGGAGGTAACTGCGTAGAAAACTACCAGGTAGAAGCTCTCATACTGGTCAACCTTGGGGCGCTGGTGACGGGCCATAGCATCTTCGATTGCGAGCGGGTGTAGATTAAACTCTTCCTGGATCATGCTGAATTCAGCCAGGGTAGGCTGCTCAAGATCGAGCCACAGATGCCGGTCTTTGCGCTGCACTATCTCGCTAATCTGCGATGGGTCTTCGATGACAAGAAACCTGTTGTTCTCGTCGCAAAGGAGGGTTCGTAGCATAATTAGGGATCATGGATCAGGGGTTGGGGATTAGCAGCCGCCAGGCCCTAACCTCAGAGCTTTCGGATGTTGTCTGCGCCTTTGACTTGCCTGGTGGCGTTGCGGGTGTCTACTACCAACCTGGCGTTTTCGGCTATCCAGCGCCAGTCATATGAGCTATGGTCGGTTATGATCAGTACGGCGTCATATCGCTGCAAGGCTTCTTCTGTAAGCTCTATTGTGTGCATGGCGGCATGGCCTTCTTCGGTTTGCAAAGTTGGAACATAGGGGTCATGGTAGTCTACCTGCGCGCCCTTCGAGCGCAGAAGGTTGATAACATCTATTGCGGGCGACTCGCGCACATCCTCTACATCGCGTTTATAAGTGACGCCGAGCACCAGCACACGGCTGCCGCGTATCGCTTTCGACCTGTCGTTCAGTGCGTCTGCTACCAGATCGAGCACATAGTTGGGCATGTCAGTGTTGATTTCGGAAGCCATCTCGATAAAGCGGGCGTTGTAGTTGAGTGTCTTGAGCTTCCATGACAGGTAGAGTGGGTCTATTGGTATGCAGTGCCCACCGAGGCCTGGGCCGGGGTAGAAAGGCATGAAGCCGAAAGGCTTGGTGGCCGCCGCATCTATAACCTCCCATACATCTATGCCCAGCTTGGCGCACATTATCGCAAGCTCGTTAGCCATACCGATGTTTACAGCGCGGAAGGTGTTTTCCAGCAGCTTGACCATCTCAGCGCTGGCGGTGGAGGAGACAGGGACGATCTTTTCTATTATATTAGCGTAGAGGGACGCGGCCAGCCGCCCGCAGTCAGGGGTGACGCCACCTATTACCTTGGGGATATTGCTTGTGTGGTACTTAGTGTTGCCGGGGTCCACGCGCTCCGGCGAGAAGGCGAGAAAGAAATCGCGCCCCACCTGGTGGCCCGCAGCGGAGAGGCGTGGTAGAATGATTTCGTCCGTAGTGCCGGGGTAGGTGGTGCTCTCAAGTATAATCAACTGGCCCGGCTGGAAGTTGGCAGCTATAGACTCTGTAGCGGATACTATGTATGATATGTCAGGGTCTTTGGTTTTTCGGAGTGGCGTGGGCACGCATATCGAGATGGTATCTACCTCTTTGAGGGCGCTGTACTCGTTAGTGGCGTGGAGCTTGCCCGATACGATGGCGCTACGCACAGCATCATCTGTGATGTCCTTTATATACGATTGCCCGGAGTTGATGGCGTCAACCTTGCGCTGATCGAGGTCTACAGCAACCACCTTGAAGCCTGCATGGGCGAACTCGACAGCCAGAGGCAGGCCAACGTAGCCGAGGCCGATTATGCCAACCACGGCTGTATGTTTTTCTATCTTATCAGCGAGTGCTTCCGCGTAGTTGCGATCTTGTGACATTGGTTGCTCTTCCTTTTACGGTCTATCTGTGATGTAGCTGAACTATAGCAGAGGGTAGGAGCGGCGTCAATGCTGTGCCGGCAGTCAGTTACCAGTTACCACTGGCTGCTGACCACTGATTAGGAGGGCTAGCTTATGGAGCTAGTGCGTTTTAGTACTTATGACGGCGTGGAACTGGCGGCTAACCTGTATCTTCCTGGGGAGCAGGAGTGGTCGCCCGGTATTATTGTTTGCCATGGTTTCGGCTCGTGCAAGGAGAACTATGCCGACTTCGGCGCGCGTGCGGCAAAGGCGGGCTTTGCGACACTGATTATGGACTTGCGGGGCCACGGTGAGAGCGGTGGGGAGGTAGACGCCAATATCTTCAACGACGTGGCGGCGGCTCACCTCTACTTGCAAAACCGCCGGGAAGTAAACCCGATGAGCATTTCCATAAGGGGGGCTTCCTTTGGTGGGTGGCTGGCTATACACACTGCTGCCCACTTGAAGGAGATTTCGCCCGTGGTAGCCATATGCCCCCCCAGTGAGCCTCTGCTGGCTATGCACATGGAGGAGGTTGGGCTGGTGCAGCGCGGGCATCCATCTTCTGTTATTGCGCCCAACCCGCCGAGGGTGAACGTCAATTCTTGCGTGCAGTTGCTTTACCGGCTCGACATAGTGAAAGCAGCGCGGCGAATAAGCCCACGGCCCTTCCTGCTTTTGCATTGCGAAGGGGATGAGGTTGTGCCTGCGCACATAAGTCAGCATATATACGACAGCGTGCAGGAGCCGAAGGCGCTGTGGCTCCTCCCCGGCGGCAATCACCACTTTGCTCAACACGACCCGCAAACCGATGCCCGCCTCCTCGAATGGTTGCAGATGTCGCTGCCCGGTCCAGAGGACCACATAGTAGAGGATGTGAAGTTCAACGACTGATCTGCCCGGCATCGCGCTAAGGCAAGGTCTCACCTCAACCCCTCTGCTAGAGTGGAAGGGCTTTCTTCTCTAAAACAAAGACAACACAGCAACCTTCCCTTGCTGTGTTGTCTTTGTTTTTATCTCAGTTAATCTAGTTCTCCCTTTCCGCAGGAAAGCGGTTAGGGGGATGGGCTCGTATTGCCGCGATGATCATCTGCGCTTGAGCCAGCGCTTGATATTTGCAAAAGGGTCGTCTGTGACGTTGCGGCGGGTGTTGAAGTCTATCACCTGCCCGCGCCAGCGTTTCTCTTCTCGGGCCGACCAGCCTCCTGTGGTGGTGCCTGTGCTGCGGTAAAGGGCAATAGGGGCGAGGAAGAGGAGAGCGGACACTATTACCAGGGCGAGGGGTACAAAGTCGGGAGTAACCCTGCGGACGAGGATCGCGAGGAGAGCAACACCAAAGGCGGCGATGATATATTGCCCCGCGCCGAATCGCTTCCAGTTCTGTACAGAAGGCACAGAAGGCTGGCTTCTGGGAGCGGGCCGCTTGCTGTAGACGCCGAAATCCCGTGGAAGCTTCTTTTCTTCCGGTTTCTTCTCGGCACGCCCCGAATCGGCGTCATATTTCGATAGGATTTCCTCTATCTCTTTTTCATATCTTTGCTTGCTCATCTCAGGACCTTGCTTTCCATCTACGATACTAAGAAGCCTGTACTCCTCCCCTGATTGTACATCCTGAAGTAACGTGTTTCAAGTCGCAAAGGAGCGTGAAATGGGATCGTATTGCGTAGTGCGTGAAGGATTATGGGTGGTGCATCTTTATCCTCAACCGCTTACGCAATACGATCCCGTTCCAGGCGTTACACTACGGCTTATTGGTAGGAGCCAGGTATTTTGTGACCACGTAACCGGCACGCCCGTCCGGTGGCAGCAACTGCACGTGCCTCCAGACGAGGCCTTCCGCTGAGACATCGGGTCCTACCACCTGAAGCACAGCCCCTTCCCCGACTGTTACATTGTATGAAGCTCCACTCTTCGGCGAAGATCGAAGCTTCACCCCTACGCCGCCTGTAGCAGCGACCTTGACGTATTCAATCACGGGGGTAGGAGCTGCTGTTGGAGGGGTGGTTGGGCTTGCCTGGGTCGTAGTAATGGCTGTTTGGGTTGCCATAGCGCCCGTACCCGGCGTGGTATCAGCAGTGGCATCTGTGCTTATTCCCAGGAGCGGCTTGGGCAGATCGGCGATCTTCTGCGACACACCAGGGGTTACCTTCAACAGGAGCGCGCCGAAGACGAGCAACGTGAGCAATGTAACTATGCTCAGTCCAGAGCACCCGATGCGGCTCGGCGGCCTATATAAAGGGTACTCTTCAGGCTCTAAGGGAAGCCTCGGCTCCGGTGTAACAACAGGCATGTATGAGATTACCTCTTTCTTATTGCTGGGTGCGGGCGCTTGCTATGAGCGCCCGCGCTATGGACAACGCCTTATGAGAGCGGCAGCTACCCGGCTTCGCTTCCCAGCACGCTACCCACTATCTGAGGATAACCTGCTAGCAAGGCTCGTGCCTCTATCACAGGCTTACCTTCCAACTGGACTTGAAGCAAACGCAGCGCGCCTGCGCCTGTCCACACGGACACGATCTTTTGCCCCCTGCCTTCGATCAGGGCGACGGTGCCGGGCCGCTGAGCCAACTCGCCTGGGGCGATAAGAGGCTCAGCGCTGATGATCTTTAGGAGGCGGTGCTGCCACCAGGTATATGTGCCCGGCCACGGCTGCAACGCACGTACTCTCCTCTCTATTTCTATAGCGGAGAGGTTCCACTTTATCTCCCCGGCTTCTTTGGTGAGCGTATGCGTGAGGGTAGCGCCTTCTTCGCCCTGTGGCACAGGCTCGATTTCGCCCCGGAGCCAACGTCGGATAGTCTTCGAGAGGAGTTGCGCTCCTACTTCTGCCAGGCGCGACGAAAGCTGGGGAGAAGTTTCGTGTGGCTCGATAGGAACCTCTTCCTGAGAGAGGAGCGGCCCTGTGTCGAGGCCCTGATCCATCAGGATGACGCTGACGCCTGTGGTCAGGTCTCCCGCCAGTATCGCTGATTGCACAGGTGTGCTGCCACGCCACCTGGGGAGGAGCGAAGGGTGAAGGTTGATGCTACCACGCTTCGGCAAATCGAGCAGGGATGATGGCAGGTATTCTCCATAGGCGACTAAGACGGTAAGATCGGGTTGCAAAGCCGCTAATTGGGCGCGAAAGGCGGGGTCGCGCAAGCTTGGCGGCTGCAAGACTGTGAGGTCCAATTCCTCCGCAGCCACTTTGACAGGCGGTGGTGTGAGCTTATCTCCCCTTCCCGCTGGGCGGTCGGGCTGGGTGACAACTGTGATGACGTAAGCTTCATTAGCAAGCGCGCGCAACGACGGCACAGCGAATTGCGGTGTACCCATAAAGACCAGTTGTGGGCTAGTGGCGGACGAAGGCATGCAGTGATAATATAAAAGGCGCGGGCCTGGCTGTCAAACGGACTCGTTTGACAGCACGTAGCTAATTGCGAGGTATAGTATGGAAAGGGAAGGACGAGAGAGCGGTAACCGCTGGCTGGGCACCTCTGCTAATCGGGGAGATGATTATGACGCAGGTTATAGGGAGCGTGAGCTTGCGGGACAGAACGTGCATGGCGAGGCTGACCTGGTGGAGAGCTTTGGGCCAGGTTCCGTGCTGGACGCGGGGTGCGGCACAGGGCGTGTGGCTATTGAGCTGGCGCGGCGGGGGATAGATGTGGTGGGCGTTGATATTGACCCCGGTATGCTTGGCGCTGCTCGGAAGAATGCCCCTGAGCTGGAATGGCACCTCGCCGACATTGCTACTGTAGAGCTTGGCAGGCGCTTCGACCTGATTGTGATGGCAGGCAATGTGATGATCTTTCTGACGCCTGGCACCGAAGGCGCTGTGCTCAAAAATATGGCTCGCCATCTGAAGCCCGGCGGCTTCCTCATCGCAGGCTTCCAGCTAAGCATGGGCTATCTTGAACTCGACGACTATGACAGGTTGGCGGCGGAAGCGGGCTTCGAGCTATGGGCACGCTACTCCACCTGGGAGCGCGCACCTTTCGATCCGGCGGGGCATTACGCCGTGTCTGTACACCAGCTTATAGAGGTCGCTGAGTAAGACGAGTGAGCCAACTCCTAACCGGTGGCTTTCGCGGCTGACAGTCACTGGCGATGACCGCGGAAGGCCTGCCACCTGTTGGGCGGGGCGCTCGCTACTAACCCTTCCAGGCTAGGGCAGGCTGCGGGCTACCCACTCGCGGGGGTCTACGGGAGGGCCGCTTACATGTAGCTCCCAATGGAGATGAGGGCCGGTCGAGAGGCCGCTGTTACCGGAGAGGGATACCACGTCACCTTTGCGTACCATCTGGCCGACTGTGGCGGTTAGCTTCGAGTTGTGAGCCAGCAGGGAGTAAACGCCGAGGCCATGATCCAGGATTATGGTGTTGCCTCTGTCTGATAACTCACCGGCGAATACCACCTTGGCGTCGGCCGGGGCGCGAACGGAAGTGCCGATACTGGCGGCCATATCCATGCCTCCATGATAGGTGGTAGGAGTTGAGACGTCGGGGCAGTTATAGCAGCGGCGAGTGGCAAAGTAAGATGTAATGCGTATCTGCCCATCGAGAGGCATACTGAAGGGGCCGCTCCAGTATTGCACAGGTGTGCGCCCCGCGAAGATACCGTTGAGCATTTTGAGCTCCTTAGAGGTAATCGCGGGGTCGAGGAGCGTGGAGGTTGCAGGGTCGAACTGTAGGGACTCGGAGGGAAATGGGTAGCTGCCCACCGTCAGGTTGCGGCTGACGGTACGCTCTCCGCCTGCCCCGTCCTTGAGGCTGATAGTCACCTGGCGAGTGCCGGTATCAGCGAATGGCACAGCGCCGATAAGCGACCATGCGACCCCCCTGGCCGGGTCGTATTTGAAGAATAGCTCGCGCCCTTCGTACTGCCCGGTAACTGTTAGCCCTGCCGTGGCGGCAACCTCTACCTCGGTTGTGTGCCCCTCAGCCACGCGCGGCGGGTCCATCTGCACCAGGGTGCCTAGCGGGATGTTGAAACTCTCTGCTTTGAGAGCGGTATAACCCACCGGAGATAGCTGCACCGCATAGGGTGTGCCTTCCAGCTCCTTGTGGTACTCAAAACGGGCACGCTCAAAATACTGGACAGTAAGGCCGTCCTCTCCCATCTCCTCGCTGAGCGGATAGCCGAAGGTGGCGAGACTGCCGTTAGCCTTCCAGTAGTTCAGAAAGCCGTTGGAGATGGTATGCCCCGTCTGTGGGAAGTAGACGCGCGTTTTGGTGTCGGCCAGGGTGGGTAGTGGGCTGAAGGTGCGCCCCTTCAACATAGCAGAGGCCAAAAGCCCAAGCTCTATTCGCTGCGCGCTCTCAGGGTGGTACTCTAACCGCCCCCGCTCAAAATATTGCACCTGGTAAACAGCGCCGCCGGGAAACTGCTCTGGAAAGGCCTCGGTGAGAGGCAGGCCAAGCAAGGTCTCGCTCTTTGGTGTGTTGTCATAATAGCGCAGAAAGTCGCCCGACAGGAAGTGCCCCGTCTCGGTGTAGTAGCGGCTGGCGGGGTCCACACGGCTGGGTGGCGGCTGGGGCGCTGCCGGGTTGCCCACGTAGACCAGCGGCGTTGGGCTGGCGGCCTGCATAATTCGTGGGGCAGTAGTGGCAGAGGATGTAGAGCTTGCAACTCCGTCTGCGAAAGAGGTTGTGGTGGCGCTTGCGCCTGTAGTGGCTTCATTAAGACCACTTCGGTTAATACCAAACCAGCCACGGCTAATAACGGTGAGCGCAAGCAGCACAAGGACAATGAAGAGCGCAGAGGCCAGGTAAAGCTGCCGCCCGGTTTTCCGTGCAGGGGGCTTGTGGGGATCACTATTGGATTGCAAGGGGTGATATCTCCGGTTACGTCTACAAAAAGGAACGGGGTGGGCAGAATATTATAACATATTGGGACGCAGGGGTAGTTCTGTGCGTGTCGGCGCTCGTTTCAGCCATATAGTAGTAAGCATCACGCCATCTACTACCCAATGGGCGATAAGGGGGGCCGCCAGGTTGCCTGTGCGCTCGTGCAGGAAGGCGAAGGCCGCCCCTGCCACGCCCGTGGTGATCATGCCGCCTGCTACTGCCAGGGGTTGTACGTAAGGCAGCAAAAAGCGGGGTAATCTGGCTGCCGAAAGATTGGTCTGGGTTACGGAAGCGGCGGTTACACTGATGTGCCACGCCGCGAAAGCCACAGAAGAAAGCGCTACGGCTGTAGGCGCGTATAGCTGCCGCCTTAGCGTTGAGTACAAGAGGCCGCGAAAAGCAACTTCCTCCAGCAGAGCGATGTTGATAGGTGTGCGTACACAGACATCTACCAGAATACCGCGCCCGGTAAGGCCGGATACAGGGCCGTATTCCAAAGGGGTGTCGAGAAGTAGAGGTTTCTGCAAGAAAAAAAGAGGAGGGGCTGAGAGGACCGCCCCCAACCCCAGGCCCGCGAGCACCGCCTTGCCCGCATTGCAGCGGCGCAGCCCCACTTCAGCCAACCCACCTTTCCTGCGAGCGGCATAGATGAGCAGGAGAGCCACGAACAAAGGGTTGAAGCGCCGAAAAAGCCGCTCCGGTGATCTCCCCCAACGCTGCCCCCACAACGCCAATGAATTACTGTAAACAACCAGGGCGATAGTCAACAGTGTTGCCTCTCTAAAGTCGCGGTTGCGCTGTGCGGGCGGTGTCATAGTAGCGGGTCGGCTCCTCTATCACTTCTGAAGATGCCAGTAGATTGTGGCAGAATAGCCGATTTTTGCCAAGTGCATCTGTAATTAGCGGCGTAATCCAGTGGTATATTTATTGCTCCGTAATGTGCAACAAATCAGATATAAAGAGCAGGAGGCTAACATGCGCGTCGAAAAGGACCTGACCATCAATGCTCCTATAGAGAAGGTTTACAACAGGTGGACCGATTTCGAGAGCTTTCCCTCTTTCATGAGGCACGTCGAGTCGGTGAAGAAGACAGGCGAAAAAGAGTTACACTGGAAAGCCCAGATAGGGCCGATTATCAAGGAGTGGGACGCCGAGATACAAGCGTTGGTGCCGAACCGCTCAGTCACCTGGCATTCTCTGACGGGGGCCGAGAATGCGGGCGCGGTTACTCTCTCAGAGCGCGGCCATATCACGGAGATGCACGTGGTGATAGAGTACGATCCTAACTGGTTCGAGGCTCTTGGCGACGCCGTCACCAGAACGCTGTCAAGGGACATAGCAGAAGACCTTGACCGCTTCAAGCGCCTCGCCGAGGGCACCGACCCTGAAAACGCAAACGGCGACATCAGCCCCAAGATGGGCGAGTCAGGCGCTCATGGTTATCAGGCTACCTACAGACGCGAGCACAAGGGCAAAGATTCTTCGTCCAAGTAAAGATACAACTATACCTCTGACGCTTTTGCAGAAGAGACCAGGACAATGATTCCGGTCTCTTTTGCTTGTTGAGCAAAGCGGGGTGGGAGTGGCTACAGACGATGCCCGCCACGTGCAGAGCCGCCCAAAATGTAACAGCCAAGGTAGAACATAAGGCAACAAATGATGGTTATTTGAGAATAGTATGTTTAACGAAGGTACACAGGATGAAAAAGCACAAAGGACGTGGAGTATCAACCCTGCTGACGCTAATGCTCGTA
>JADMIH010000077.1 GCA_015478675.1 Chloroflexota bacterium
CATGACCAAAACGAAAACTCACGTACTGTACGTTCGATTCCAGGTGGATCGATAGTGCCTCCGAAAAGGTTTTAGGACCATTTCGGAGGCACCAACCGTACAAGAGGGCACCTGGCTTAGCCAGGTGCCCTCTTTCTTTTGCTCCTCCACAGCCTTACCCAACAGAGGTGGAGTGTCTCTATACCGCAACTCACACAGCATGTTTCACCTTTTACGACCCTGCCTCAAAGAGATATGCGAAATCCTGAAGCAGGTCCAATCTATAAAGCTCTTCCTGGTACCGGAGCATCGTTGATCGCCTGTGAAAGCTGGTGTGGCCTTTGCACTGCGCGGGGGAGCAAACAACTTCCGCCGCCTCTCCAATCAGGGGGCGCAACTTTGCCTGGAGGCGGCGCATCTCCCATCGTTCCCATCTGTCAAATAGTCGAGCGCCAAGGAGCCTTTCCACAAGCTTGGTGCTGCTTGACGTCTCTTTACAAAGAGCTGGGCTGAGCTTTGCAGGCGCGCCGAACGCACCGGGCAGAAAGCCATGCGCCCACTTATTGCTCTCAAGCATGCGGGTGTATACAGCAAGCCCACTTAGGGGCGCCATCTGAGCTAGCTCGTGCGCCGTGAAGAAGTCGCGCTGCTCAAGGGCAAGTTGCCCCTCGGAGAGTATATAGTTGGGACAAAGCTCATCCCTCCAGATTCTAGCGAAGCGCACCGCCGTAATCAACAACCTGCGGCAGACCCAGACACGCCCCGGCTCGGCAACAACCAGCAAGTCAATATCGGGCCTGGTAGCGACATTGCTCACAGCTAGAGCGCCGGTTACAGCTACCATCCTGACGAAGGGCAACCGGGCCAGCCAACGCGCATAGCGGCGTGCCTTACGCCACAACAAGCGAGACGCTGCCTCACGTTGAGCGCGTTGCGCAAAGTAGGCTTCGTGCTCGGCCAGGCAATAGTAATCATCGAAGCAGGACACCTCGCAGGCCAACGCCTCGTCGCCCGCCAAAGCCTCGCTAATCTCACTCAGGGGGAAACAACTTCCTACCTGATACCTTGCAAGCTCTTCGACAGTTAGCGGGTACTGGAAAAGACCCGCGTATGCGAGCGCACCCAACACGGACCGGCGCAAAGCGGAGCGCCTGGCGTCAACAAAGCTAATGCTCTCAGCGCCTATTCTCCTGTGGATTGCAAGACTCAAGAAATCACCCCTCGGTAGAGAAATCCTTAGCTGAATTTAACTACCTGAGGGGGTTACAATTCGAAGGAAAACTAGCTCCTAACCCCTATTTCGCCATCTCAAGAGCCTGTTTACCGATCAGCCCAAGTTGTACCTCCTGGGGAGTGCCCGCATCGGTGGGGTGCCATTCGAGACGTGCTCGCTCAAAGTATTGGACCGTGTAGACCTTACCGTCAGCCGGGCTGATCTCAGGCATCTCCTCAGATATAGGGTAGCCAAAAAGTGCAACCCCACCTTGCTGCTGCCAGTAGCGTAAGAACGCTTGTTTCACGCCATGCCCCGTCTGCGGGAAATAGGCGTTATCAGCGCTACTGGCGAAAGGCTGTACTCTGGGCAAGCTCCAGCCTTTTGTGATCCACAGCCCCACCGGCGCGAGCATAACAACGTTAGGCGTGCCTGCGTACTCCGGGTGATATTCGAGCACCGCACGCTCAAAATACTGCACAGTGCGCGTCTGCCCGTCCAGGGGGTTCACCTGCTGCATCTCCTCTGAGATTGGGTAACCAAGCTTGTCAACGCCTCCATGCTGCTGCCAGAAGGTCCGAAAACCGCCGCCCAGCGTGTGCCCGCTCTGAAGGAAATAGCTGCGGTCGTTAGCATCAGGCTTTGTATTCAGGTCAAAGAGGATGTAGTTATTCGAGAGCTTGGCGACTTTGTAGTTAGCCAGCAGCCCCACATAATCCGATTGGCGGCCAAGCCAATTCTGGTCCGCGCTCAAAAGAAAAGCCGCGCCCTCTTGCTGCAAGGTCTGCACTGTGGCTATGTTAAACTCATCCGGGGTAAGGGCCCACCCTGTGCGCTGAGAAGAGTTAAAAAGCTCCGGCGCTGACGGACCGGCAACGATCAACCGTGACCCGGCTGGGGTCGCCGCCGCCACATCTCGGCCAATAGCCAGCAGGTCTACAGATGGCGCGTTGGGCTGCAAACGCGCAAAGCTGGTGTTCCAGCCGCCCAATGCGATGAGGGCGAAGCCGGAGAGGACCACGAGATGGCCTATGCCCATAAACCAGGCGCGCCGTGCTCGCGCTCCGGCGCTTTGAGCACGTTGCGCGACGCTTTTACCGAGAGCGGGTTGGGCCTGCGGGCGCGGAGGCAAAGTGCCGGCCACTCGCTCCTCAGGCAGGTCAAGCAGCCATGCTGTGTGCGGTGACACTTCGTACTCAGTGTCAAGCTCGCGGCGCTGTTCGTGAATAGCCAGCCATATGCGCGCGGGCAGCGACCCTGCCCAGGCAGCCCCTACGCCGATGAGCGCACACAAAGGGAGAAGGAGCGGCAGCAAGACATCGTCGTGCCTGGCGAGCCTGCTGCTATCAATAATGACATGCAGCAACCCGCTGAGGAGCCATACGTGGAAAAGGGATTGCCAGGCCGGCCGTGCGCCATGTAACGCTCCTGCTATCAGCAGAACCGCGCCCACAAGGGTAAGCACGCGCTCGATGAGCAGGCCGACAATCTGCACATAAGTGCCACCACTAAGGACCGAAGCCAACACCGCCGCGACACCGCCCCCGCCATCGCCCACCTGCAAGGAGAGCGCGTCACGTGCGCCCGACGATAAGAGCCACCATAGAATAGAAGCGCCCGCAAGAGCGAACCCATAGCTGATAACGCGTCCACGATTTGGAGATTGCTCCCAGGCCGCGCGCCAACCGAGCACAGCTACCTGCCGGGCACTATTGAGCGTAGGCCAGGAGAGAGCGCCCTCAGCAGCCGCCTTCTGCGGAGCAATCATCAGATAGGCCGCGGGCAGAAGGAGGAAAATGCTGCCGGAATCCAGTAGAGCGGCCACTATACCTGAGAAGAGAGCCACACCGAAGGCACGCCCTGAGCCACCGGGACTGGCAGCAGATATCGACTCTCGCCAGCGCACCAGGGCCAGGGCCGCAAAAGCCTGAGCAGCCAACCATGAAGAAGCCGGAGAGAACTGCTGCCCTACCACCACGCTGAGGGGCGCAATGCTGAAGAAGAGCAGAGCGTAAAAAGCCGCGCGCGTGCCCGCAGTACGGCGCACCAGGCCGAAGAGGAGCAGTCCTGCGATGAGGCTGAAGAGGATAGCCGCACTTCTGCCGAACCAATCGCCCGCGCCAAGGGATTGCTCACCGATAGCCGCAAGCCACCCGAACAAGGGCAAGCCTGCGACAGGATTGACAGGCGCATAGCCGTGCCAGGGAGCGGGCGGCGCGAAGAGTCGTACTGTATCCAGGCCGCCACTCACCTGACCGGAGAGTAGATGCACAAAAGCTGCATTCGTAGCCTCCGTGCCCGCAGGGGCATCGACGGTAGGCGTGGTAATCCCAAGCAACCTCCAACCGAGAGCCAGACCGCTTACAAGCGCTACTGCCACCACCAGCCTCAGCGACCAGGGAGCCACTCGTGTCTTTACCCCGGCAACAGGCGCTTTCGCCAAGCCCCTGCGCTGCTTGCCCGCATCATCTGTACTCCTCGCGCCCGGCTTGGGCGTCGCGAGGGCTGGCCCGGCTGCGTTAGCCGACCTGCCGACATAGCGCCTCGGAGGGGCTTCCCCGCGAGCCGCTTGCGAGCGAGACTCCACCTGCACCGGCCGGCTCTTCCGTAGCGCATCGGCGCTCGACAGAATGGCAGGGGTAAGCTGCCTGTATCGCTCGGTCAGGTCGCGTGCCTGCCCCGCAAGAAAGGTTAGCTCACCGAGGAAGCGCCTGTGATTGTCAGACCTTTGCATACCGCCTCCTTTAGTTTGATGATCAGTGGTCAGTTACGAGTTGCCGTCCACTCACTTTACAGGCTCCAACCTGGCATCTAATACCGCGAAACTCAACTCGCGCGGATCGCTGCTCATGCCCAGCGCAGACGGGCTGGTGGTCCCACCCGGGCTGAGGAAAGTCAACGTGCTGGCGCCCGCAGGAAGGGTGAGTGGGCCTATCTGCTGAGGTCCAAGCGCGCCAACCTGCCCATCAAAGACCGTATGATCGCCATAAAGAATCTGCAACCGGCGCGGCGGGCCGAGGCTCGTCGCGATGAACGTCAGCAGAGCCTTCTCAGCCTGCGGCGCGTCAATTCGCAGCGTAGCCGACTGGCCCATCCACCGAAAAGCGCCGTTCGGCCCTATCTCTCGCGGCTGCCAATCCTGGCCTATACTCAAAATTGGCAGCCTGGTGGCGGGCGCAGGCACGCGGTAAACCTCAAGGTCAACATCGGAGTAGAAAGGCTTTGCTGTACTACCCAGCACCTTCATGACAGCATCCCGCCAGGGCGACACGTCCACCGGGCGATCTACACGGTCGGGTAGAGGGCGCTTCTGCAATACGATATAGCGCGTCTTATAGAGAGCCAGCGCCGAAAGCTGCTCAGCAGGCCCATCGCCAAGCATGTCTCCCTCTCCGCCCTTCGCAACCAGCTCCAGGTAACCCGGCGTGCTCTCAAGGAAGGGGTGCGGAAACTCGCGGGATATGTACCCGCCGAAGATCGGCTTGCCGTGCGCGGTCTGGAAAAGCATGCGATAGGAGCCGTGCCAGTAATCGTCCTGTGGCGGAAGCTCAAGGATGGAGAAGTCGCCTTGTTCCTGCCCAACTTGCTTGTACCACGCGGGAATATCGGCTGAACGCTGCGGGTAGGGATACTGGAATAGCTCGATGAAGATAAGGCCCACTGCCCACACAGAGAGGAAAGGGCCGCTCCTAGCGGGTGCAAGCAGAGCAGACATCCTGTTCGCAGCCACATTAGCGCCGTAACCCGCCAGCACGCCCAGGCAAAGGGTCAGGGGCATATCAAAGCGGTCCGGGCTGCGGCTGACATTAAGCACCGGTAGCTGCTCGATAATGTTGTAGGGCATAAAAAGCCGGAAGCTGGGCGAGGAGAGCCATGCCACCTCTTTGCCATTAATTTGCAGCACAGGCCCCAGCGCCAGCGCGAAGAAGACGAGCACACAAGCCGCCCAGAACCACTTCCCAGGGAGTGCAGGTGATATAGTAGCTTCCCCTCCGGCGCGTCTCATCTGTGGGCGTACCATCCTGGTCCCAAGCAGAGCTATAGCGCCGAGCGCCAGCGCGGTATAGGTGGCGTAAACCTCATAGCGGTTCGCCCCGAAAGGCCATTCTGCTCTATTTGCCGACAAACCACCCCACAACTTTTGAGCGCGCACCGGCTCGAAGAAAGCAAGCAGGTCAGCCGAGTTGCTCAGGGCGGCATTGGGGGCCGGCAGCATATAGCG
The DNA here is from genome assembly GCA_015478675.1 of Chloroflexota bacterium. Next base: position 5,415 of record JADMIH010000077.1, read on the forward strand.
CGTCAGCCCAAGCTCACGTAGCGTCGGGATGAGTACAGGGCTAACGAGCAGAGCAAAGATAGCTATACAAATCGCAATCCGAAGCCATTGGCCGCCGACGATGCGCCACAGGGAGCCACGACCACCGCCCTGCCGCCTGTCGAAGAAATAGCGGATCAGCAGGTAGAGAGCAAGCAGCGCCGCCAGCATGAGAGCGTACATAGTGTAATACCAGTCAACCAGTGCAATAAGTAGGAGGCTGATCCCGGCAGGAAGGGCGCGCCGCCGGAGCCAACTGCCAAAGGCGCTGAGAGAGCGCCACTGCGCCGCGTAAACGGCCTGCAACAGAAACAACACGAAGAAGGGCACCCACTCCAGCGAAACAAGTTGCAGCAAACCACGCATAGTTGCTATGTGGTAAGCCGAGTAAGCGAAGACCACGCTCCCTATCAAAGCCGCCCAACGATTGCCGCAGAGGTAATGCACCAGCAGAAAAGCACCGTAACCGCCCATGACAAAGGAGAAGAGCACTATCAGGTTGTAAACCGTTGTGATAGAAAATAGAGGCAGTAGCGGCACAGCCAGCAGCCCGTTGAAAGGATTGAGCGTGTGATAGTAAAGGCTGATCGGCGTCGGGTAGTAGATCATCTCTGTGATATAAGGGGTTCGGCCCCGAAAGAGCGCATTGCTTACCCACCAAAGGTTCCAGAGGTTCTGGTCGCGGTCCTCCACGATGGTGCCTGGGGTAAGAGAGCCTGAGCCAGGGAGCAAATCGAGCAGAAGCGGCCATGTAAATAGAGTGGTGAGAGCCAGGTGAGCCAGCAGCGCGCCAAGATGCAGGCGCTGCCATATATTACGGCGCAGCGGCACGCCATCAACTGCCGATACTATCACTCATTGAGCCTGCGATTCTCTGTTGCCTGTAACTACCAGCAAGCTGGGCCTCTACTCCCACATTTCTCATCACACAAATGCGCGATGAAGTACCCTGCATTCTAGCAGAGGGTAATAGACGTGTAAAACATATCCACAATCGTAAGCGTGCAGAGTTGGGGTGTAGCAATCTTGAAGGAGTAGCTGTGGAGGCGTACCCTTACGCACCCTCACCCCATGCCCCTCTCCCTTCATGGGAGAGGGGGCTTTAATACACTCCTGTAACCCATACTCTGAACGCTTACCAAACGCTAGTAACTGTTCAGAATTGGGGTGAGGGCGCACAGCTATCCCTTGAACTTTGTTCTACCCTTACTCTTATGAAAATGAGAAGGGTAGTAGTATAGAGGGGTGCTAAATCACTCGTATTTTCATTCGTAATGGTGGCCCGTAGGGTCATGAGTTATTCTGAACGCTTTCCCACAATCGTGAAAGGTGAACTGTAGTGCGTATCGTGTAGCGCGTGAGGGGTTGAAGATAAAGATGGAGCCTCCATAATCCAGCACCTTTCACCCCAGGCGTAACAGAGCTTCGTATTCTACAGGGTGAGACGCGCACTGCTCTGTATTGAGAATAGAGATTTCACAGGAACATAGGCGAGACGGTACTATGATTTTACTTTACAATCCACGCGCTACAGAGTTCAAATACAGGCTGCCGTTATCAGTGCTGTCGCTGGCGGCGGTCTTCGAGGGCGAATACGACTGGCAGATAGTTGACGGCAATGTCGATGCCAACGCAGAGACCACGTTGCTCAACACTATTGAGCGCGACCCTGGCATAAAATATCTCCTTGTCACCTGTATGCCCGGACCGCAGCTTCTGCGCGCAGTACCCCATACACGAGCGGTCAAAGCGCGGTTCCCACACATCACCACCGTTTGGGGCGGTTATTTTCCTTCCTCTCACCCCGATGTCGTACTCTCCGATCCGGCAATAGACTACGTGGTGAGGTCGCAAGGGGAAGAGACAATCATGGAGCTTCTCGACCTCCTCCAAAATGGCGGGTCACTAGCGAGCATAGACGGCCTTTCATATAGAGAGGGCAGCAAGATCAGGCACAACAAGGCTCGCAAAACAGCCAACCCCAATCTTTTTCCGGTTCTCCCCTACGAAAAGGCCAACGTGCCGCAGTATCTGAAGAAGACCATTCTGGGGGACAAAACCACCTCCTATCACTCCAGCCTGGGGTGCCCTTTCACCTGCTCCTTTTGCGCTGTCACCAAGAGTTACGCGGGGCGTTGGCTTGCGGAAACAGCAGACCGCACTATTGATACCGTGCGTTGGCTGCATGACAAATATGGAGTCAACGGCATCGAGTTCCACGATAGCAACTTTTTCACCCATGAGAAGCGTGTTGCTGCCTTCGCCCAGGGTATAATAGGGTTGGGGATCGGCTGGTGGGGCGAGGGCACTATTGACACCATCATGCGCTACAGCGACCGCACCTGGGAGCTGATGCGCGACAGCGGCTGCAAGATGATTTTTATGGGCGCGGAGAACGCCTCGGCCACCACCCTCAACTTTATGAACAAGGGGCCGTTGCTGCCGGAAACCACCCTCGCAATGGCGGAAAAGGCGGCCAGATACAACATCATACCTGAGTTCTCATTCGTCCTGGGCAACCCGCCAGACCCCGCCGCCGACATAGAGGAGAACATAGAGTTCATCTACAAGATAAAAGATATAAACCCGGCAAGTGAGATAATACTTTACCTTTACACCCCTACCCCCGGTGGGGCGATGTACGAAGAAGCAGAGCGCCTCGGCTTCAGCTACCCCGATACCCTGGATGGCTGGATTTCGCCGGAGTGGGCCAGTTTCTCGCGCCGCCGCAACCCGCACACCCCTTGGATTAGCCGAGAGCACATCGAGCGGCTCAATAACTTCGAGACGGTGCTCAACGCTCGTTATCCCACTGTGTCGGACCTCAAGATCAAGCCCTGGCACCGCAAAGTACTGCATGCTGTCGCAACTTTACGCTACAACAGAAGGGTCTTCAAGAATCCCATCGAGTTACGAGCGATCTTCAAGTACATCTCCTACACGCAGCCTGAGCAAGCCGGCCTGTAACGGCCTTGATATGAAGCTGGCGATAGTCATTCCGGGCTTTCAAGCAAGCGCAGACGATTGGTGCATACCTGCCTTCACCAACCTCGCCGCTGAACTTGCCCGTAGCGTGGAGGCGCAGATCTTCGCCCTGCGCTACCCGGGTAGGCGCGCTGATTATACTATCGGAAGCGTTCAGGTGCACGCTCTGGGAGGCGGAGCCGTAGCGGGGAAACGCCTCTACGGAGCCAGTCTTTTCAAGCTCTGGGCTGAAACGCTGCTTGCGCTCAAAGCCGAGCATGAGAAGCAGCCTTTCGATGCGATCATAGGCATCTGGGCCACCGAGTCGGGCTGGCTTGCCACCAGAGGGGCACGGCTGCTGCGGCTCCCCTCTTTAGTACACGTCGCTGGTGGAGAGCTTACCAGGATACCACAGATAGGCTACGGCAACTGGCGTCGCGGCCTCGCCGGTTTGCTTGTCACCTCCACGATAAGGAACGCAAACCTCATGACGGTGCCATCTTTGCCTGTGTACGAGGCGGCCATGCAGAAAGCCCACATTCCAGCAGCTAAAGTGGCGAAGTGGGCTTTGGGCGTAGACACAGCGCGTTTTGCCCCGTGTAGCTGCTCACGGCAAAACAGTGCACCCTTTACATTTATTACTGTAGGCTCTCTCATCCCCGTCAAAGATCATGCCTGGCTTCTACGGAGTCTGCACGAACTACACCGCCTTGCGCCGGACAAGAACGTGCGGTTACGTATTGTAGGAGCAGGACCGCTCGAACGACAGCTCAGATCAGAGGTCTACACGCTCGGTTTAACGAGACATATAGATTTCGTTGGCGCGGTGGCGCACGACAAACTCCCTCAGCTTTATCGAGATGCAAACGCCTTTGTGCTAACCTCTTGGCACGAGGCGCAGTGCATGGCGGCTCTCGAAGCGGCCTCGTCTGGCCTACCCTGGGTCGGCCCGCTGGTGGGCGCGCTTGCCGACCTGGAGGCCGCCGGGGATCAATATCAATACAGGAGATCAGGCGTTACCGTCAGCCAACGCACCTCTGCTTCACTCGCAGGGGCGATGCTACAGATGGTCAATGCCACAGAGCAGGAGAGGTCAGCTATGGGAGCCAATGCTCGCTTCCACGTTGGCGCAGAATACAACTTGCAGGCGCAGACGGCGAAGCTGCTCGCGCTGCTGCGAAATCTCACCGGGCAGTAAGGGCCATTCGTTGTAACCGACAGCGTATTACTTTTGGAGAATATTTACCCGCACGCGGCACCACCCGGCAGGCGAAGGCATGACGATTTATGACTAAGGTTCTCTTTGGACAATCCTACTATCTGCGCTTTGATCCCAAAGAGTGGGAAGGGATGAAGCCTTACCCGCCGCTCGGCACGCTTTACGCCGCCGCATACGTGCGCGAACGCGACTATGAAGTTTGCTTCTTCGACTCGATGCTGGCGGCATCAGAAGCGGAATGGGCGCAGGCCCTCGACTTGCATAAGCCCGACTACGCGGTGATCTACGAAGACAGCTTCAACTATCTGTCTAAAATGTGCCTCACCCGTATGCGGGAGGCTGCTTTCGTCATGGCGCAAGCGGCCAAAGAGCGCGGCTGCATAGTGATCGTTTCTAGCTCTGATGCCACCGACCATAAAGAGAAGTATTTCTCCCACTATGTAGACGCTATTATCATGGGGGAAGGCGAAGTTACCCTGGCAGAGACACTGGACGTGCTTGCCGGGCGCACGAAGGCCGACAAAAACCAAATCAAAGGCGTGGCCTGGCCCGATAGCCCTGACCCCGCGCCCCGGGGCTTTATGAAAGAGCTTGACAAGCTGCCCTTCCCCGCCTGGGACCTTATAGATATTGAGCGCTACAGGCAACTGTGGGTCGAGCGTCACGGCTACTACTCAATGAACATGTCCACCACGCGCGGCTGCCCCTATCACTGTAACTGGTGTGCCAAGCCAATCTACGGCCAGCGATACAACACCCGTTCGCCTGAGAAGGTAGCCGCCGAGCTAAAGTGGCTCAGAGCGCACTTCGCCCCGGACTATATCTGGTTCGCTGACGATATCTTTGGCCTGAAGCCAGGCTGGATCGAGCGATTCGCCTCAGAGGTGGAGAGGCTTGGCGCTGTTACCCCTTTCAAGTGTCTGTTGCGCGCCGACCTGATCAAGCCGGGCATCTCGGCTGCGCTAAAGAGGGCGGGCTGCGATATCGTCTGGGTTGGCGCGGAATCCGGCTCGCAGAAAATCCTCGATGCAATGGACAAAGGGACGAAGGTCGAGCAGATTTACAATGCAGCACGCAACCTGCACGCGCAGGGGGTCAAGGTCGGCTTCTTCTTGCAGTTCGGCTACCCGGGCGAGGAGCGAGCCGACATAGAGGCTACACTGCGGATGGTGCGCGATTGCCTGCCTGATGACATAGGCATGTCAGTATCCTACCCTCTCCCCGGCACGAAGTTCTACGAGAATGTAAAACTGCAACTTGGCGAGAAACAAAATTGGCGCAACAGCGCAGACCTGGCGATGATGTATCGCGGCCCATACTCCACTGACTTTTACCGCAAGCTCCACACAGTTCTCCACAAGGAGTTCAGGTCGGGCAAGGCGTGGCGCGAGCTAAGAGGTAGCGAGCGGCTCCCGCTCCGGCAAAAGCTGCATTCAGCCGCCACTATGCTTTACAACAAAGCAACCTTGCCCTGGGAGCGCAGGCGGCTCGACACTCTGGCGCGCCTTTCAGAAGGAGGGCTGGGTGCACTGCCGCCAATCATGACCCCCGAGGCCGCCCGTATGCCCTCGGCGCAGGCGGAATAGAATATATGGATATCCTACTCACACACGGCTACTTCATAGCCGAAGATCCACATGAGCAGAAGGTGATGAAGCCGTACCCGCCGCTGGGGATACTCTACCTTTCGGCCTATCTAAAGCAGAAAGGCTTTGATGTAGCTCTCTTCGACACGACCTTCTCAACCAAAGCCGAGCTCAAGCAATATATAGAAGAGGAGCGCCCGCCGATTGTCGGCATCTACACCAACATGATGACCAAGCTGAACATCCTCCCCATAATCGGCTGGTGCAAAGCTATAAACGCGCAGGTGGTGCTGGGCGGACCCGAACCTGCACACTATGCCGAGCAGTTTCTGGACGCAGGCGCTGACGCAGTAGTTATAGGCGAAGGCGAAGCGACTTTAGAGGCGCTAATACCTGCTCTGCATGGCAACGGCGCGCATAAGCTGCACGGGGTTGATGGGGTCATATTCAGAGATGAAGCAGGGAAAACCATCAGGAACCGAGCTCGCGCCCAGATAAAGAAGCTCGACGACCAACCATTCCCCGATCGCGAGGCTATTGACGTGCAGCGATACATTGATACATGGCAGAAGTATCACGGGCGCGGCTCTGTCTCCCTCATTACCGCGCGCGGGTGCCCATACACCTGCAAGTGGTGCAGCCACGCCGTTTACGGCAACACGCACCGCAGGCGCTCCCCGGAGAACGTTCTGGCCGAAATGGAAGATATAATAGCTCGATATAACCCCGAACAGGTCTGGTACGCCGACGACGTATTCACCATCCACAGAAGCTGGACGCTGAAATACGCCGCACTCCTCAAGGCGCGGGGTATCGTCAAGCCTTTCGAGTGCATATCGCGTGCCGACCGCCTCGATGCTGAGGTAATCGAAGCGCTGGCGGGGATGGGTTGCTACCGCCTGTGGATAGGCTCGGAGAGCGGCAGCCAGAAAGTGCTGGATGCTATGGACCGCCGCACCAGGATCGAGGATGTCGAGGCCAAGGCGCGCATGCTCAAGGCTGCGGGCATAGAAACGGGGATGTTCATCATGCTCGGCTATGAAGGTGAGGAGATCCCCGACCTGGAGGCCAGTGTCGAACACCTCAAAAGGTCTAACCCCGATATCTTCCTCACTACCGTTGCCTACCCAATCAAAGGCACGCCATACTACAACGAGATTGAAAGCAAGGTGATTGAACAGATACCATGGGGCGAACGCACAGACCGCGATCTCACGGTCGCGGGCCGCCACTCGAAGCGTTTTTATTCATTCGCCACTCGCTGGATGGTGAACGAGGTAGCTCTGGATAAGATGATGAAAGCCAACAAGCGAGATGTAAGGAAGGTCGCCAGGAGCTTCATCAATGCCCGTGTAGGACGCTTGGGCATGGAGCTTACCAGGCGCGAGCTAGAGCAAGCGCCCGCAGGCCGAGGGCAGATCCATGTGGAGGCATAGCATAAAGCGTACGACTCACAAAAGGCTGGTTCTTTAGCCTTCCATCCGGGGCATATTCCTTATGCAGTGCGCATCACGCACTAAGCTATGCCTCCAACGACCCCAACTGTACATCTACTATGCGTGGCAACTGAGCGCGGAGCACACGCAGGCGTACTTTGTCGCCGGCTTTCTTCGGGCCGAGCGCCGTGAAAAGAGCGTCGGCATCAGAGACCTTTTGGCCCGACACGTCCAGCAACAGATCACCAACGAGCAGGCCGGCGCGAGCAGCCGGGCCATCCGCCTCTACCGCCGAGATCATCAAGGCGCGCGCACCGCCTCTGTTCGGTGCGCCGTAGCTGGCCGGAATCTCCACAGGCTGAAGGCCCACGCCCAGATAGACACGCCTGCTGGGAACGCCTGCTACCCAGGTAGCGGCTACATGGCTAGGTATAGCCACCCCCAGATCGCCCCCAAAGATCATGGCGTTTATTCCTACAACTGCGCCCTGAGCGTTGATGAGTGGCCCTCCTGAGTTGCCGGGGGCAAGCCGCACGTCGGAGCGGATATACTGCGCGCTTTTCCCTGAACGCCCTACCGGCACATCTCCCAGCGCGCTAACAACGCCTGCCGTCACTACGTCGCGCTGCCCCCAGGGGTGGCCTATGGCGAAGACCAGCTCGCCGATCCGCAGCTCCTTGGAATCGGCAACTGCTGCTGCGGCAAGATCAGACGCTTCCACCTTGAGTAGCGCCAGGTCAAGCTCGGCGTTGGAGTTTTCGATACGGGCAGGTAGCGAGCGCCCATCTCTAAAGACGACGCTGATCGGCCCGCGATCCCCAGCTACCACGTGATGGTTGGTGACAATACCGCCATCTGAGCGCCAGATTACACCTGCGCCACCGCCATGTCCGCCATGTTGTACCTGTACGATGCTCGGCCCCACGCGCCCGACCATCTCGGTGATAGCTTCCGACAGCGTGCCGATCAGACCGGTTGCCTGCGGCAAAGCAGGCTCGTTATTTCCTCTTATTGCGGGAATCCCCATTTATATACCTCAATCTATGCGAGCAGCGAGGAATCAGGGGCTAGTAGCCGTTTCCAACCTCTAATCCCTGATCCCCATTCATAACCGCTACTTTTAGCTTCGCTCTCCAACCGTGACCTGGTGGGTCTTGAGTGTAGCACCGCGCACAACCTCCACCGGCACAACCTTGCCAACTCGGTCGCCGCTCATAATAAGATGCAAGTTCTCGATGTCGTTCACCTGCTGGCCGTCCACCGAAACGAGGATATCACCCAGGAGTAAGCCGCCCTTCTCGGCAGGGCTGCCATTCTCCACGCGTATGATCAACAATCCGCGCTCCTGGTCCTTACCCGCTCGCTGTGACAACGGTATTTCTACCAGTTGGCTGCTTATGCCCAAATAGCCGCGCTTTATGGAGCCATGCTGCGCAAGGCTATCGCCCACGCGCCAGGACACTTCTGCCGGGATAGCAAGAGTAGTGTCGCGCATCAGTCCAGTTGTGATGATACCGAGGACAGCGCCTTGTGTATCTATCAGCGGCCCGCCGGAAAATCCAGGGTAGGGTATGGCGTCTGTGGTTATAAAGCGTTCAAGCATAGAGCCGCGTCCAGTGCGCACAGGCCCACCAATGCTACTCACAACACCTGAGCTAGCCATTGGCCCACTGTCGCCTGGCCTGCCAACGGCAAGGACCAGTTGGCCTACACGTGCTTCCCCGGAAGCGGCGGTAGCAGGCGCCAGATTAAGGCCAGGCGCTTTCAGCAGAGCCAACCCATTAGAGCCGTCGCGGCCTGCAAGGGTCGCGGGCACTGTGCGCCCACCGCCTGTTGTTACGCTGAGATTGTCTTCGCGCTCCAACACATGATCCGCCACCAGCACAAAGTCCTCTTTGTAGACGAGGCCGCTCGCCCCCTGACGCGGCCTGCTGTCAACCAACACAACCGCCTTAGCCACACGCTCCACCGCATCAGCCAGACCGTTAGAAAAGGCGCTCAATAAATCTGTGTTACTTGTGGTGTCCATTGTCGTTATCTCCATTCATCCCTTACGCAGTGGTCAGCCTGGGTCTGCCCGCACCGGCTAGAGGGCCGGCTACCCACTACAGCTTAATCTCATCTCCACTTATCGCCGTTGTCGGCGTGCCTGCCTGAGGACCGCTTGTTTCTGGCTCACCCGATTGGGGCGCGGGCTGTGCCTCGACGGCAGGCCGAGCGCCCACGCCTTGATCATCACCCGTGCCCTCGCGCTTAAAGATCATGTAGCTGGTTTCAGCGGGCCAGAGGGGGTGTACCCCGGCCAACTCCCAGCCATCCTTGCCAAGGTGGTTGAGGACAGTGCGTACAAAGGCCGAGCGACGCTCGCCGCGCTCCATAAAGATTTCTTGCCCCTCGATTGATACGCGCCCACGAAAATCAACGTAAGCCACTCTATATTCCCAGGCCATCGTAGTGCCCTCCTGATTCGCTAAAGACATATCTCCGGTCCGGTGGGGCGCAAATCCCCAACGCCCCCCGAACCGACTGAAGCTATTGTGCCTCAAAAAGGAGATACTGCCTTCTACCAGGTGGACGGTAGAGCTTCTATCAAGTGGACAGTACTTTGGCCGCCAAGTTACTGACCACTGACCGCTGGACTCCTAATCGAAGATCAGGCCTAGCTCACGAGCGCGAGCGACGGCAGCGCCCCTGCCACGCCCCTGCACATCCAGCTTCTGGTATATCTGCGCCAGGTGGTACTTTACTGTGCCTACTCCGAGGTGCATTTGTGCGGCTATTTCTTTGTTGGAGTAACCGGCAGCCAACAGGCTCAAGCAAACTTCCTCCTGTGGCGTCAGCTTTTCTATGAATGATGCTACAGCGCTGCTGAAAGGCGCTGTAGAGCGTGGGTGCGCCACTTCCTCCCTATGCCCCACAGGTGCCGTCTCGATAGTGGGGCCGCTATACGGGATTGTTACTTCCAGGCGCAGCCCAAAGCCACGCCCTGATGAAATCGACAGGCTACCGCCGAGCTCTCCCACCCGGTCATACACACCTACTATCGCTGCTTCCACCTCCGCCTTTGCTGAGGCCTCAAAGGCGCCATCGTGTTCAAAGCGCACGTGAAGGCCATCAGCAAGGTAAGCTACTTCAACGGCGAGATGGTGCAGTTCCGTAGACGCACGCACCGACTCTATGCCCACGTCTACTACTCGCTTGAGAGCCGAGCGGGCCTGCGGTGCGATGTTCTGCGGCTTGCCTTGCAAATTCACATCGAGGTCAAGGTCGCGGGCGCTCGCTACCTCCCGCACCTGTGCCCAGAGCTCGGAAACAATAGAGCTATTGGTCTCGCGTTCTGCTGCCAGCATAATTGCCCTGACTTCCTACTCTCACCCGCTGCGCCTGGCGCGGCTCTCCAGCAGATGATCGTAAAATAGATACTGCTGCGCCCAACCTGCCTTTTCAAAGCGCGAGTGAAAGAAGTTCAGTACCTGCGCGTAGCCCGCCGCGCTCACCGACTTGCCCTTGAGAGAGGGCAAATAACGGTCCCTCGTCAACTGCCACACGTGGGTATCTACCGGCACCGCCTGGTCCTTAGCCATCGCAAAAAGGCAAACACAGTCGGCTATCTTGGGGCCCACACCCTCAAGGCGCATCAATTCACCACGCGCGGTGGCATAGTCGAAGCTGCTTACTTCTGCCAACCAGTTGTCGGGCTTCTGAGCCACCTGCTTCGCCACCTTCACAAGATTGCCCGCTCGCCATTCAAGGCCCGTTTTGCTGTCTATTTCATCAGGGTCCAACTCGGCTATGGCCCTCGCTTTCGGAAAGGCATGTGTGAGCACGCTGCCGTCTGCGGCCACGATTGGCTCACCCCAGGTATTGGAGATTATCTGGACGGCCTTCATTATGCGCGGTATGAAATTGGCAGTGGAGCAAACAAAGGATAAGAGGCATTCTTCCGGGTCTTGCAAGGCAATCCGCAGTCCGGAGAAGCGTGCAGCCACTCCTCCTAGATATGGATCGGAGGCCGACCACGATGCGTATAGGGGCGGTAGCTCCACATCAAGGCGGAAGAAGCGCCTGACAAAACTTTCTCCTTGAGCCTCTGGATAGGTCAAATACTCAAAACTATCAAGCAGAGGATCGTCGCTTTTGACCTGCCGTATGCGGAGCATCGTGGAGGCGTCAACTGCGTCCCACCAGGCACCGGAGCTCTTTCGCCACCTGAACATCTGACCATTGGTGAGTGTGTACTCCAGGTTGAGCATACCCACCGGGTAAGAGATTGTCTCTGTTGAGGGGCCTTTATCTGCTGTTGGCATCTGGTTCTCCTAACTCTTTATATCATAGTCGCCAAAAGTAGGGAGCGAGATAAAGGTTCAGGTGAGGGACCGAGGGATTAGAGGTAAGGTGTACCACAGCTGGCAGGCATACCCACACCGCCATTCTCCAAAGGTTTGGCTACACTTTACAAAGCAACGACCCACCTGCTAGAACAAATGGGCCATTTTGACGCCTATTCAGTTGTGCCGAGGACGTGACTCGAACACGTGACCCTACGATTTTCAGTCGCATGCTCTACCAGCTGAGCTACCTCGGCAGGAGTGGGCGATGAGGGGCTCGAACCCCCGACCTCCTCGGTGTAAACGAGGCGCTCTGACCAACTGAGCTAATCGCCCTTAGAAGAACCGGGTAGATGGCTCACCAACAGCCACTCCATACATAGCAAGTGAACACCATTTACCCTATGGGTGCCGAGAAAGGGATTTGAACCCTTACCCCCTAAAGCGGGGACTAGGCCCTCAACCTAGCGCGTCTGCCTGTTCCGCCACCTCGGCCTGCTTCATGAGGAAATACTGCTAAATTATAAGCTGTGCCCCGACGCTTGTCAAGACTCTAAATCTGAGTAAGCGTTCAGAATAACTCATGACCCTATGGGTCACCAACCGGCAATGAAAATAGGCTGCTGAGAGCCTATTCAGAAGAATAGGGGTGAGGGGAGGGTAGGTGAGGGTACGCTTCCACAGTTACCCCAAGAAGATCGCTCCACCCCAACTCTGAACACTTACTATTTCGT
>JADMIH010000078.1 GCA_015478675.1 Chloroflexota bacterium
TACTATGATTACGCGCTATTGTCAATACGCAATTTTCTGGTGATTACCCACATCTTGAGTTTAGGGTGACCTCTCATGTCACTTCGAATTTGGAATGTCCCCGCGTGCAATTTCGGCTGTCACTGCGTGCAAATTCGACTGTCCCTAATTTGCGGTTTTAATTGTCACTGGTTCATGTGTGAACCATCTTCTGTCTTGAACTACCCATGCACGAGTACACTCGGCTCGCACTCGGCTCTTACAGGTTCTGACTTAACCCTAAGTGAGCCTGAATCGGCTGACCGTTATGATCCCCTCAGAGATGTAGAGGCATGTAAGGTGGGCAGGCGGGCAGGCGGGCAGGCGCACAGGCGCACAGGCGCACAGGCGCACAGACGTAACCTATCATTCTGCGGCTAGGATGAGCCGCCTTTTCCACCTCGTATTGTGAAATGAGGAAACGAGGTTAGGGGAACAGGGGAAATTGTACAGAACTATGGCGAAGCCTTCAGTGAGGAGCCAGCGAATAGCTCAGGATCACTCCCCGAGCCGAGGATAGGGAAACCAGTAGGGCCGATAGCTGCCATCATCGTGCCGTAGTTCGTCGGCGACTGCATAGCAGAGAATGGCACTCTTCCAATACACCAGGATCGCTGCCTCAGACAGTGGAGATGGCCTGATCGTGACTTGCGCTTTCGGGAAGTAGCGGAGCAGGTCTTCGTCATGGTCACGATAATGCCACCCCTTCCATTCCACAGTTCCGTCTTCTCCTACAGTGGCCGGAAAGGATGGGATCACTTCGCGTAAGCCCGGATAGTATAGTAGAGGGTCGTCCTGTGGAAACATGCGCCAACGCCAACCCAACTGATGCAGTGCCTTCTGCTTGGTTTGGAAGGGAGCATAGCCATACGCCCTCTCAACTGCTCTGTCCAGAATACGCAGGTAGTGGACAGGATCAAGCACCCGGTTGGTTAGCTCCTTCTCCCACTCCCATCCCCAGTCCCATTCTCTACCCTGTGCACAATCGCATGGTTGCGGTGCGGTCGGGCCGTCTTTGCCGTCTTTGCCCTCGCTACAGCGTTGGCAGTGTCTGCCGCCTTTGCTGTCCTTGCTATCTTTGATGTGTTGCTCGATTTCCTCTACCTTGATGCGCCACACGTGGGCTGCCTGTTGGATCGCTTTGCGCATGGGCGACTGCACACGTAAGAGGGTTGGTGGAGAAATATGTCGCCTGAATTCCCCGCGGAAGGTGAGTGGGAAGACGAGAGCATCAAACAACGCTAACCTCACCGCAGTTTCGATGGCTTTACTCAAGGTTTGAGGGTCAGGAATTGTGCCAGGCTTACCGGCGTTACCATTATTGTCAGTGTTACTCTGGTCATCCGCGCTACCTGCGCTAGTTGGGTTACCAGGGTAACCAGGTTTGCCGTGGATGCAGCGAAAGGCCAGTATCTTTCCGCTCGGTTCATATCCAGCGGCTCTATTGAGGACCGTTTCCTCAGTCACGACGACTATGAATGACTTGATGATCCCTTCGATCCCAGAAGGATCGCATGATCGTCGCAGTAATTGCTGTTGTTGCTGTTGGCGACTTGATTGTTGAGCAAATCCTGGATGTTGCGACCGTTGCGACCGTTGCAGCCCTTGTAGTAGTTGGGATGATAGGAGTGGTCGGGGTGGTTGAGGCCATCGCAGTTTCAGCGGTATCGGACGCCAGGTGATCTTCCAGGTGGCTAAGCGGGGGCGAGCCCTATCCCGACCCATTTCGTCAACGCGTCTGCGAACGAGGCTCGCACATACTCCTATCACCACATCCTGGGGCAATGCCTTTGCTCCGGCAGCACGCGCCATGCGGCGCAGGATCTCCCAGACACTAATTGGATCACGGAGGAAGGGAGAGACGTAGAGAGACTCGATCATCTGTTCAACAGGCTGAGTTACCCTGGCGAAAAAGGAAAGCAGGGTAGCTGCTGTTGTTGAATGACCTGAGGGTCCTGATCGTTTTGGTGAAACGGTTTCACGTTCATTGCCACGTCCATTGGGGAAGAGATCCGGATCCGAGAGGTCTCGAAATTCCCGACCGTCCGAAAGCTTCGGAAAGCGCCCTTCCGCTCCAAGCCGCAGGATCAAGTCCCAGACACTCAAATCTGCGAGCCATGGGAGGGTTTCGTGCAATCTGGGCGCGTATTGGGCTACCTCTTGTAACCGATCCACCAGACGCGCAAGGCGTGCAAGCTGTTCAAGATACTCGGTAGGGTCTTCCGAGACTTCAGGGAGGGAGAGCCAGGCAGGGGCATCGACAATACTGAATGGGTTCATTCTCACTCTACGCGCGAGGGGACCTCTGCTCTGACTCAAATTCGAAAGACCTCGCTGACTCTCCTAATGGTGAGGGCGATAAAGAGGGTGCAGGGGGAGATGACGAAGAAGAGGAAGGAGAGGAGTGCGAGGTTGAACGCTGTTGACTTTGTACACTCGGCGGAGTATGCGTACCTTGTGGACGTTGCGGACCTTGACGCAGCACAGGTACCTGGGGGATCAATATCAACCGCAACGTTTCTGCCAGGATCTCCGCGGTGATGAACTCCATCCCCCGTGCGCCTGCTATCTGACTGGCGTATTGCAGCACCACCCGCAACTTACGGAAGGAGGGGCATACTCGCTGCCACAACTGAGCGCCCATGTCTCGATCGGTAGGGTTGTTGGCGTCGTAATGCCACAGAGGAAGGGTCAGGGCGGGAAGCACCGTAGTCACCACCTCTTCCCGAGTGAGCGGCAAGAACTCCATATGGAGACCGATGCGGCTAACGAACTTCTCGTGGCGATTGATCACTCGCAGGATGCGAGGCAGTCCCACAACCACGATGGGGCAGCCGGTGCGGTCAAAGATATGGCGCAATAGCTCGAAGCTCTCCACATTGAGCCAGTCTCCTTCATCCACAAGTACCAGGTCCAGATCGTTGCGCCGGATGGCTTCCGTAGCCATCCCTTCCATATCGTAGACGTTAAAGCCACCTCGTTCACCATTGAGAGTTGTAATCAGCGTTTTGGCAAGAGCCTTAGCGGTGGAGCGTGGGCTGACCTTAATGCCGACACAGGCGGGGAAGCCGCTGTATGCTCTTGGCTTGAGGTCTTGCAGGTAGGTCTGAATGGCGATGGTCTTGCCAAGTCCGGCATCGCCCGTAACGATGCCCATGGTGGCATACCCGGTCTGCTCACGCGACTGCATGATGAACTGCATACAGGCATGGAAGCGCTTGACGCTGTTGGTCATAATGGGCGCCTGGCCAAAGGGTAGACGGTTCTCGAAATCGAGGTCATCAGCGTATTCCGGAATCATCGAGGTTAGCGGGGTCATTAGAGTCTTCCTTTCGGATTGTTCTGGTCAGTTTGTTCGGCCTGATGGGCCACGAGGAAATCGAATAGGTCTGGTTGGTGAGTCGTCGGGGACGTTTGGGATCTTTGGGATCTTTGGGATGTTTGAAGGGTTAGCGGCAGGTCTAACGCATGAATTGGTTTCTTTTTGCCTTGTTGGTTGGGGGGCGAAGCAGTCTGGAGTGGAGCCCGAAGCATCTCGTGGATCTCGTGCGCGGCCTTGATGCGGCTACGAGCATGCGCGCGTTGGCGGCGTTGTGCCTCAACGATCACCTGCCGCTCCAGGGTCTGGCCTTGCGGGGAACTGAGTGCGAAGGCTGTGCAGCGCCACTTCCCCTCGAAGAAGACCTCAATCTCATCGGGGGCTGTGTAATGGGGAGCAGCCCGCACCAACACATCTTCGCCAACGAGGACCGACAATTCCGGATGCCAGTAACGCTCTGCCGCATACTTGATCCCATCCTTATGCACCCGCCTGGTGGCCGGCTCCTTGAGCAGCATGTCCAGCAAGCGCAGGAGAGGTTCATCCACAGGGATTGGAGTGGCATTGTGCTGCCAGAACTCCAGTGGTGTCTGCCCAGTCTCGCTGTGGGCCTCGTGCACTTCGTGATGGTAGCGGTCGATGAATGCTCGGAAGAGCTCGTCGAGCTGGGAGATGGTAAGCTCGGCTTTGGCCTTTGGGTTGCGCTCCACGACATTGGAGCCCACATAGCCAGGAAGCGTAGACCAAAGCCTTGTGTCCAGGGTCCTGTGCAGCCGCTCGACAATGCCCCGTATCTCCGGGTCGTGTGGAGGTCCGGGCACCAGCTTGATGCCCAACCCTTCGGCCAGTTGGTACACATGGTGGGCAACCAGGTCTTTGCCGTTGTCGATCCATATCTCGTCCGGTACTCCCCCAAATGGTTTGTGCTCACTCATCAATAGCGCATCTCGGATAGCAGCCGCCACCGTGAAGCGGTTGGGTTCGTCGTAGCTGAACAGGCCGGTCATGACCAGCCGAGATGCGCTGTCAACTACCATCGTCAGGAATGGTCGAACCACTCCGGAGGCGGTGCGGTGGGAAGGAGCACGCATGTCCCGAACCAACATGTGCAGAGGAGCCTTATGGTCCATCTGCCAGACGATGCGATGAGGATCGTGGCGGATGGGGTACGTGATGCGGTAGCGGTTGCGAAACTCTCCCTCCCGCCCGTCGGCCAGCAGTCGCACCGGCGCCGGGATCTGCGCACAGATAGAGCGCACCTGAAACATACTTGGTGCCCGTTCACCTGTTGTGGATGCATGTTGAGCAGCCAGTTCGTAGATGTAGCGTATTGAGGCATCTCGATGGGTCAGACGTAGGCTCTGGACAATCTCGACCATGTGAGGAGCGATGACGTAATGCGAGCCCTTTCTTCCCTGTCCACCTTGTCCACCGTGCTCACCACCCCTACCCTGCATACCCTGGCCACCCTTACCGTCGCTCCTGCTGTCCCCGATTTGGCTGGTGCGGGAGGATGTGCCAGATATGCCGGGGGCAAGGCCCATCAGGCCAGCGCGCCGGAAGCTCGTATGGTAGCGACGCAAGGTTCGTGGCGACACACCTACCTCTTGCGCACGCCTCGTTAGGAGGGCATTCCTTACCCGCTCTTTGTCCGCAAGCTCTCCAAGCAGGGCGCGCCGGCGAAAGAGTTCGTTTCGCTCTCCTTCGGAGAGGGTACCCATATCCGGCAATGTCTGCCCTTTGGGCACCTGGGAGTTCGTGATGTGGTCCTGAGCAAGCGTCCCCATATCCTTCCTTTGCCCGTCTGCCCGCTTCTGCACCTCACGTTTCCCTACGGCGCCCCAACCCGTTGGTCACCACCCATCACCGTTGGAGCCACCACACCCATCCACGAAACGCACGATCGTCTCCGCCAGCCACACTCCTTTGCAAAGGCCGCAATGCCTACCCCCTCACCTGTCTCACACTCCACATCGCACGTGGCCGAAAATGTGTTTCCAGCGGGCTAAAGTAGATACCCGGTCATCTCAATATCGCAGTAATCATAGTTGTCGCCGGTTGCCCGAGCGTATCACGGTATAGACCACGAGGATGCCCGATCATTCATGGCGTCGCCCACGTAGGAAGTACCCGGAGGACCTATGCACGCCCATTTGCCCGACAGGTCGTTGTTCGGGTAGTCGTAAAGGGTGACACCACATGGCCCACTCCATACGGACGAGGTCACATCATTCCAACCGCCCGGCATATTGTTCCAGATGTAGCACCCGCTGTTGTAGATAGTAAGCGTTGCGCCACCGTAGTTGGCATGCTCATACAGGATCGCCTGTATGCTGCTCGGGTTGTCAGGATTGGCGCTGCTGCCAAACACCTCTTCGTAAGGCAATGACCGCGCGGTTTGTCCCGGCTCGAGTTGAATACGCCCGCCTGAGGCGACCCGCAGTGCTTCGGCTTCCGTATTGAAGCATTGAATGGCTTGAGCCGAGCCGATACCGCTTGTGATACAGTGCTGCGGTGGTTGCGGTGCTTTAGCCTCGCCAGTCAGCTCACCGGATGCTGTACCAGCGTAAGGCGTCGGTGTTGGTGCCGCCATCGGTGACGCCTTCGGCGATGTCATTGACATTGCCGTCTGCAAGCCAGTGGAAGCCTGAGCTACGCCCACGTCCGTAGTGGAGCTCAATCCAAAGCTGCCCGTCATTGCTCCGAGCACTAACGCTACTGCAATCGTGCCTCGTACCAGATAATCTCTATAACCTTTATGGCTTTTCACCTTCTCGCTCCTTCCGTCTAATGGTATGTGGAAAGCGACGGATTGCCGCCGGCATAATGGCGGCAACTTGTGAGGAGTGTAGCAAGGAGCACATAAAGACCGTGTTAAGATCGAACCATGGCGCATCGTACCAAAGTACCGCACTCGCGTAGTACCTGGTAGCGCCTGGCAGGTCTCGGTTTCATAGCAGTGGCAGCCTCTTTATACCGATAAAGAAGCTGCCATCAATGTGTGTTAAGCTTTGTTATCTGGGGAGAATGTGGAACCCTAGACCATAGACTTGGTTTGCTATGCCTCTGTCTGACGCAGGCTCAGGCATTCCTACATTCATTATCGAAGACGCACTGTCATATGCAGCCCAATCCTCCAAGCTCGCATACATCTGCCGCTAGATAGGCTAGTAGAGTAGCCTCACTTCATCGAAGCCTACTTTGGTTGAACCTGGACTCTCTCCAGTATTATCATCCAAGTAGACGTTGCGGATATCATAGAGATAGGGACCTGTGATCCACTGGTTGTAGTAGATGTTTTGGTTGATATAGAAGCTGTAGCTGCTCGCGCCGTTGTAGGTGGCAAGGTAGGGAGCGTTGGTAGTGGTTGCGTTTACATTCGGGATGTAGACGCTCAAGGTGGCGTACTGCGCCGAGTCAATGTTGTCCCACTTGGCGTAGTTAGCTGTATACGTGCCGTTGGTGTACGTCCAGCGCATGTTGTACGGGCTACAACTTGAGTCGTTGCTGCTGCCACACCAACCCACATTGTTGGTAATGTGCCAGTAACTAGATGGGCCGTATGCCGTAAAGTAGCTGCCATCGTTGGCATAGCGATAGTACCCTGATAGAGCCATGGCTGTGTGGATGCCTGCTGCAAAAAGGGCTGTAGCCAGAGCGAAAATGAGCAGTCCTCGTGCCGGGTGCTTGACTTGAGTGTTCACAATTTTCTCCTTTTGGGGTGTATGCAGACAGATGAATGCGCGAAGACTACGCAGATTAATCCTCTGGTCTAACTTGCACATAGGAAACGGGAAACGAGAAGGAGAGTTGGGACCGCTGCCCTTCTGTTACTCATGGCTGTCTTCTCACGCCAGACTAGCCAGCGAGACTCCAGCCTAAGCACGATGACCACCGTACAGGCCAGTATTGTGAGTATGGCGCTTTAGCGGGTAAGGGTATTGTTGTAGCTCAGGAAGGTGCCGCCTATGCTGAAACCTACCTGTATGAACGCTACATCCCTAGGGGCACCAGTCAGATTGGGTGTAGGGTCTTCCCATCTGAAGAAGTAGTTAGTATCTTGAGGGGTCCCCGCGTTTTGAGTGCCCCCTTTGTTGTTGGCTTCGACCGCGCCTTTGCTGCCGAACTGAGCGTTCAGCTTAGACAGATCAACCTCCGGCGCGTGTTCCTTGATGAATGCAAGTGCCATCTGCTCTAACTGTGCTTTATCGTACCGCGGCGTCATGTCGTACTCCTTGCCAGCAACGCCCATGGGCCTGGGCCGTTCACCGACTTGCACGATTTTGTTGCCGTCAGGTAGCACCACGTACTGGTCAAGCCCCACATAATACACTTCAACTTGGGCAATGCTATCTCCATAGGGCATCTTCGAGGTCTGTTGGTATACAACTTCGGCAGCAGGATTCTTAGCGAAGGCACGAATAGCCTCGACCGCTCCTTGGCGCTCGCTCTCCGGGCGGGCAATGATAGAGTCAATCTGTTGCTGCGTCTGCCGGTGCAGTTCCTCCATCTTCTTGGCAGAGTCACCTGTGAAGTAGCGCCCCTTCGGAGTATCCTGGAGTTTACCAGTCTGCATCTCTTGCTGGGATGCCTGGCCGAGGTGCTGCTCTAGTGTGCTGACACGGTCACTCGCAGGCTGTCCTTGTGCGTTTCCAGCTTGTGCCCAAACACCTAGCACCACCAGCACAGCGCACACAGCGAGCATCAAACCGCCTACCAACTTTGCAAAGCGAGGGTTTACACCCATGTTGGGTCTCCTTTCCTTTTCCTCACAACCAATCGTGCTCAGACACTATGCAAATTCCTGCATCTACACTCATCAGTATGAACACGGACACCTGGTGCAGTCCGGCGAAGGTGTGCTTGTCCACAGTATATCAAAGAGGGGATAAAGATTCTGTTAAGTTTCGCGTGGAGAGGATAGTACCAAAGTACTGTATGGCACGACCAGGATGAGCGGTGGTGGTATGGCTTTCACCGACCTTAAAGACTACGCGAGCAACTGGTATTCCTTAAGGTCGGCTCACTTAGTTATGGCATAGCGACCGGTTTCGATCCGTTATTTAGGAGCTTTTAGGAGCGAATCCAGGTTGCCTACTAGCATTTGGGCATCCATCCCGCCCACTTGCGCGGCATGAATAATGCCATCGCCGCCTATGAAGTATGCTACAGGAACCGCCTCGACCGAGTAAGGTATGCTTGCCGCATTTGCGGCGTGCAGGAAGGTCCAACCGTAGCCGTTCTGATCTACGAAAGCCTTGACGCCTGCGGAATCGTCGCGGGGACCGAATGAAACACTAACAAACTCTACATTGCCCTTGTACTTACTATAGGCCTGCTGCATGCTAGCTGCAAGACTATGACACGGGGAACACTTCGTGTCCCATATAGTTAGCAACATTGGCGTTCCAGGCGAAGCCAGCAATCTGGTCACTTCACCAGTCTGAATATTGGTAAATGAAACATCGGGGGCAGCCGACCCAACCAGCTGCTGTGCATGCCTCAATTCAGCAGGTGCCGTAGGCACCGGACGCTCGTCACCTGCTGATCCTGTGTTTGTGCCACCTCCTGATGACGGTGGAACTTGCATGATGGTTGCAGGATTATTCTGTGGGTTCGCAGATTGGCTTGCACCGTTGTAGAGTGACGCGAATACTGCCACGGCGGCCATCACCAGAACTACCATAACGGCAGAGAAGTTCATTCGGCGACTTCTCGTACTTAAGCGCCCAGGTGTGTTCATTGCGACTCCAGTTGATCCCGAAGCGGGTTTGAATAAGGATTTCTTTTGTGCTCGATGCGAAACAGGGGCTATCGCCTTGCTACGAAGTTCGGGCCATGGATTCGGGTTATCTGGTACCTCTCGCATAGCATACTCCTTCAGGGTACGAGCAAGAAGTTGCTTTCCACTTCTTTCACTCATGATGTGCCTTCCTTTCTAGATGAGATGATTTGTTCAGACAAGATGACATGCGTCTGGCATTCTAGCAATGCCGCTTTCTTCCTTTTCCTGCTAGCCCCCAACCCACTTGGGGAGAAGTTGCCGCAGCCTTTGCCGAGCTGCATGCAATCGTGATTTGACCGTCCCCGGAGGACAATTCAGTTTTGAAGCCATTTCGTCTTCGCTCATATCTAAGTAATAACGCATCACAATAACCGCACGCTGGCTAAGCGAAAGCTTTCCAAGAGTAGCCCAGATGGCCTCGCTCGTCTCTGATCTCATGAGCCTCTCATCCATAGCTGGGGCGTAACTGGGTAATAGCCTTGCCTCGCTCTCTGAAACGCTGTCGGGAGATCGACGCTTTCTCCGCTCAAGCATGAGAGCATCATTGACTATGCTTCTTATGAACCAGGGCTCGAAGGAACGCCCGGTTTGAAATTGCTCTATACGTTCGAAAATTCGCAAGAACGCGGCCTGCACAATATCCTCTGCTATGGAATGATCGCGTACAATAAGGTAGGCAGTCCGTAGAGCGTGTATGTAATGTCTTCGGACTAACTCTTCCAAGCCACCGATATCGCCTGCTTGTAATCGAGTGATCGCTTCGCTTTCTTCCAAACTGAAGCTCCTAATGTCTGCACCTCTGTTGAGCCTTTGCTACTGTTAATATGCTCAAGTGTGAGGAGGGGTTCGATAGTCTGCCAGGAATCGACGCGCTGGCCTTTACCAAGTGGGTGATATCCTGCAGCATACGAATCGCAGCTTTGGAATGATCCGCCCTCACGTGCGCTTCAACTGCAGATCCGAGATCACTCTGTTTACCTTTGAGTCACCGGGTGTCAAGATCGCCTAAGTATCCACCGCCTTGGATTATGACGAGAGGTGCAACGATAATACGCCTGGCAATGGCTGCAGCAACAGCACCTGCCCTTCCTCTAACGCCCAACTTACTGTAGATATAACGCAAATGGTTGTTGACGGTTCTCACACTGATCCCTAGCCTGTCCGCAATCGCTTGATCCGTCAAATCATCAGCTGCTAATTGAAGTATTTCTTTCTCTCGATCATTAAGTAGCCTGTGCTGAGGCTGAAGGTGCCGTGTTTGACGTATCCATAGCCATTGGTGTAGCAGCGCTTCCAGGTGCTCGTCTATTTGAGTGTGGATTGCATAGACCAGTTCCTCCAGGCTGAGTGCCGATGAGATGATACTTTGGACGTTGCATTCTACTAACTCGTCAAATTCAGGCACGCTGTATCGTGAACAAATCAGCAGAATCTCCCCAAGAAAGCCGCTACTGCGGAGCTTGCGTACTGAATCGAAGCTGTTAACAGGAAGGTCTAGCGAGACCACAGCCACATCAGGGTGGCAGCCTGATAGAGCTCGTGTAAGTCGACTATGTTGTTCCGCATCGACAACAACAGAAGTCACCTTGACTTCCTGCGCACCCTGATAGCTTTCCAGCGTCTGACTAAGAGCTTGTAACCACAAGGAATGTGCTGAGATGACTAGAACGCTGATAGGACGCATCGCGGGCCTCAGACATCTCTACTGGTGCGCTTGGTTGCCTAGCGATGGTAACGGACCGCACTCCTAATGCCCTGTACGCCTGGTTGATCACAACCTTACGTGGTTAGTCCGCGCAACGAACAGGGTTCTGTCACTGACCACAAGCAATTCAGAAACGCCATGGACGCAGCACTCGTTTTGGCTTTGGGCCATAGTGGGGCAGAAAGGTGAACCGCCCGAAACTAAGAACGAAAACTTTACCGAGTGCGAGAATCGATTGCTCAACCGACGCGTGCTCGATGCTATATGACTCCCTGAGGTCTACCCCACTTTAGTAAATGAGATGCGAGACCACGACGGGCCCGACGTGATCTTTCCCGCTTGGCAGATCAACGGTCACTTATGGTCACGCAATTAACCTTAGCATAGCAATGGGCGTATAAAGATTCCGTTAAGCCTCGCGCGATGCAGGTAGTACCAAAGTACCATACCGGCATATTGGCGACTTGGCAGACGCTCTACGTTAGCTAGACTGGCGATACCCCGCTAACCCGATATAAGGGTAGATGCACGGTGAACCTGCTACCCATATCAGGGGTGCTCTCGACGTGAATGCTGCCGCCATGCATGTGCACGATATGGTTGGCAATATACAACCCCAACCCGGCGCCACCTTTGTGTCGAGATCTTGATCCATCTACTCGATAAAATCGGTCGAAGATGCGCTCCTGGCTCTTAGCGGGGATGCCTACACCGTTATCGACCACAGCGATGCTGGCTTCTCGCTCGTATTGGTCCTCAGTAATGGTGACGGTGACTTCTCCGCCCTCACGGTTATACTGAATGCCGTTTTCGATCAGGTTACTCAAGGCGCGAGCCAGAAGCGCTCCATCTCCACGTACCACCACATCGCCATCACACAGCAGATGTAGCCGCACCTGTTGTTGGTCCGCCATGCCATTTAGATCACGAATGACGCCTTGCACAAGAGTCTCCAACCTCACTTCTTCACGGGTGGGAGACTCCACACCCATTGCGATGACCAACAGATCAGACACGAGACGCTCAAGGCGTGTTAGCGCACGCTCGAGCACCGTCGCCATCTCGCGGTAGTCGTCCAGGCTCGAATCCGGATCCTGGTGGACAACTTCCAAGTTAGTGCGCAGCGTGGCGAGGGGTGTACGCAACTCATGAGCTGCGTCGGCGACGAAGTGGCTTTGCTGGTCGAAAGCCCGCTCCAAACGATCCAGCATTGTATCAATGGCGTCGGCCAAGTCTTTGATCTCGTCTTCTGGAGCCTGCACGGCGAGACGTGTATCCAGCGTCTTGGTACTTATGTAGCTGGCCGCCGAACTCATCTCACGCAAGGGCCGTAACCCCTGCCGCGCTACCCAGTAAGCTCCAAGGCTCCCTACAAGGACCACGAGGCCGAGACCAACAAAGGAGATAACTTGCAGCCGCCCGAGTACCTCCTGACGAATGCGAACTGTGTCTGAGGCGCTCACCACCTCGGCAGATTCGCTAGGCAACAGCATCGGCGTCGGAGTAGTCTCACGCCGTCCAGGCTGTGCTGCTCCGTCTCCCCCGCCGCTCCCATTCGCCACAGTGGGTGTCTGCAAGGGCTGCCCACCGCTCCCGTCGCTCGTACCATCCCCACCGCTTCCGCCGTGCCCACTGTCCCAGGGTAGCCCAACATCTTCTGTAGTAGGTGCCGTCACGTTCGTGGTCACATTGATAAAAAGTACAAGCGCCAGGCTAAGAACTCCGAGTAGCAAGCCAGTAAGCAGGGCCAAACGGACCTGCAATGTAAGCCGCCTCTTTCTTAGCCCCTCCTTACCCTTTGGCATTCGTAGTGAGGGCAGGTGAGGTCTATCGCTGCCGTTGCTACTGTCGCTGCCGTTGCTACTGTCGCTGCCCATGTTACGATTCCGCCGATGCGATGGCATCAGGTTGCATCCGGTAGCCTCTGCCGATTACCGTCTCGATATATCGCGGGCTCTTGGCATCTTCCTGCAGTTTGCGTCGTAATGAGTTAATGTGAACCCGAACTGCGTTGGTAAATGCGTTAGCCGAGTTGTCCCAGATGTGGTCCAGTAACTCCTGCTGGCCGATCACTTTCCCCTGATGGCGCATAAGGTATTCGAGGATGCTGAACTCCTTGCCGGTCAATTGTAGCTGGCGGTTACCCAGCACAGCAATTTGCGCTGCCAGATCAAGGGTCAGATCACCGCACCGCAGCAGGAGCCTAGGCTCCTGAGTCTTTCGGCGTAGTAGGGCCCGTACTCGGGCCATCAATTCTCCCCAGTGGAAGGGTTTGATCAGATAGTCGTCCGCACCCAGATCGAGGCCTTCGATGCGCTGGCTGGGGTGGATTCGGGCCGTGAGCATCAAAATGAGCAGCCCTGTGCGGGTATGGCGCAACCGTCGGCAGATCTCAAGACCATCGAGCCCGGGCAGGTTAAGGTCGAGTATAAGGAGATCGTAATCGTTGATTGCAGCAGCCTCCCAACCCGCTTCACCCTCAAGAGCTGTATCCACAGCATACCCATGCTTACGCAGGCCCTTGGCTATGGCGTTGGCGAGATCTTCCTCGTCTTCGACAACCAGAATTCTCATTCGACCTCCTCACATTGACCTTCGTTTTGTCAACTCGTCACCTCGTCCGCCGTTATGCTGCAGGGAAGAGCGAGCGGGACCAAGTGGGCAATGATGGAGCAATGACCAGCATTGACTAAAGTATAGCAGGACGCGCGTGGTCACCGTGAAGGAGCTGACATGTCCAAGCTCGTCCTAACATGCTAATATAAGGCCGCAGACATAAAGATACTGTTAAGATTTAAGCTTTGGACGCCAACGTCCTGCTTTGAAATCCTTGAAATGGAACAAAGCCCCAAGCGGACGGTCTTCGACCATCACGTGTCGAATTTCTCGGGTCTGCGCGATCAGACTCCTCCCGACGCCTACTACGATGTAACCGGGGTTGTTCGCGATTTATGTTGTACTCGCCCAAGTAGATATTTCCATGTGGCTGATTGCCAACGCGATCCAATGGAGATAATGACAGTAGATAAGTGGGCTTATCTACTCAGTTGCTCTCCGGTGTGGTAGAATCCCCTGCGTGGGTCGCCGTCTCATGGAGTGGTTATACCCCGAAAAACTGTGTGGATAATATTCTCCGATGTTACTTCGACCAGAGTTAACCTGTTAAGGATCGAACGAATATGAGCATGGAGCACGTGAAGCACTTGTTCGAAGGGTACGACAAATACAGTGAGTATATGCAGACCGCAGGCAAGAGCCACCACACTACGAGGGCATATCTTCAAGACCTCCAGGCCTTTGCTGCCTGGTTCAGCGCGTCGAATGGCGAGGACTTCTCTCCTCGATCAGTAGATCCCAGAGACATCACCGAGTATCGAGGGTACCTATTACGGACAGGTGTCAGCTCAGCGACAGTAAATCGCAAGCTGATCTCACTACGCCTCTTCTTCAAGTGGGCACACCGCCGGAGGCTGGTCGAAGAGAGCCCGTTCGATATGCTGGAGCGAGTTTACGTCAGAGAGCAAAGCCAGCAAGAGATCGCCCCAAGATGGCTGGACGGCACCGAACAACTTGCTTTGCTACGGGCCGCGCGCAAGGGGAGCCGAGCAAGCAGGGAGGGCAGGGAGGGCGATGATAGCCGGAGCGACGCTGACAGCGACTGGGACGATGGTGGTAATCGTGGTAGTGGTGGTAGTGGTGGTATCAATGGCGCCATTAGAGATATTGCCGTGATCCAAACCCTGCTTGGCACGGGCCTCCGCATCTCCGAACTTGCCAATCTCAGGTTGGAGGATGTCGAGGTGTCCGAGCGTAAGGGATTGGTGCGGGTCAGGGAAGGGAAAGGCGGCAAGAGCAGGATTGTACCACTTGATAACCGGACGCGTTCGGCACTCCTTCGCTACGTCGAGAAACGTAGGGAACATCTCCAAGGGTCAGAGCAACCGCCTGAGCAGTCGCCAGAGAAGCAGTCCCCCCGGCGTAAGGGACGATTAAGCAAGCTCGGCGACGTTGGTAACCGCCAGCCCGAAGGTCCGCTCTTCATAGGACAGAGGGGGCCTCTCAATGAGAGAGGCATAGATTACCTGGTGAGAAAGTACGCATATCAGGCTCGTCTTGAGAATTGCACCGCGCATACCCTCCGCCATACATTCGCCAAGAACCTGGTTGATGCAGGCACGCCTCTCGACCAGGTGGCTATACTGCTTGGACACGAGAGCCTGGATACCACCAAAGTGTACACAAGGCCAAGCCGCCGAGACCTTGAGCGTGCTGTCAGGAGAGCGGCTGGTGAAATAGCGGAATAAGGCAAATGAACGTGATATTTCCCATTCTTGCACAGTCACGTTCATTTGCCTGCGGCACCGATATCCCGGGATACCAGGATCCCGAAGTGGCCCATGAAGTCTCCGGTGAGATTCTTGGCCTAAAAAGGCAAAGCTTCCCTGAAGCACGCCCCCTGAGCCACATGAGGTGGTTTCTCTTCGCCCGCAGTTCCACCCGTGTGCCTTGGGTGGGTCCTGTGCCTTGGGTCCTGTGCCTTGGGCAATGTACGTTATGCTATGTGCTATAATCCTGCCGAGATAGAGAGCTAGTAAGGGAAGATGATAGTGCCTGACACCAAGCCCAATCCCAAGCCCAATCCCAAGCCCAATCCCAAGCCTAAGGCAAAGAGCAAGCACAGAGAAGACAGAGAAAACGACCTGTCCCTGGCGGCGAGAGAGCCTGAGATGGAGAGAAAGCTAGAGAAAGAGTTGGCGGCCAGCGGCTATCAGGAGTTCCTGGTCGAGATCAAGCAACGGATTCAAGAGGCGCAGGTTCGGGCGGCGCTCGCCGTCAACCGCGAGCTGGTGCTCCTCTACTGGCAGATCGGGCGGGACATTCTGCGCAGGCAGGGAGAACAGGGCTGGGGTGGCAAGGTGATCGACCGACTGGCTGCCGATCTGCGGCGGGCCTTCCCTGAGGTAAGCGGCTTTTCAAAACGCAACCTCCAATATATGCGCGCTTTCGCCGGCGCCTACCCTGAAGAAGCATTTGTGCAACAAGCCGTTGCACAAATACCCTGGGGTCACAATACCACCTTACTCGATGCTGTAAAAGACCCAGCCGAGCGAGCCTGGTATATCCACAAGACTATCGAGAATGGTTGGAGCCGCAATATCCTGGTGCATCAAATAGTGAGCGGACTCTACCATCGCCAGGGCAAAGCCCTCGACAACTTCGCCTCTGTGTTGCCACCCCCCGACTCTGATCTCACCCGCCAACTCCTTAAGGACCCGTACAACTTCGACTTTCTGACGTTGAGCCAGCAGGCGCAGGAGCGCGAATTGCACCACGGTCTCATCGCTCATATCCGCGAATTCCTGCTGGAACTAGGCAAGGGGTTCGCATATGTAGGCAGCGAGTATCCGTTGGAAGTTGAGGGCCGTGAATATCGTTTGGACATCCTTTTCTATCACCTACATCTGCGCTGCTTCGTCATCATAGAACTGAAGCCGGGAGAGTTCGAGCCTGAGTACGCGGGCAAGATGAACTTCTACCTATCGGCGGTAGACGACCAGCTTCGCAACCCGACGGATGGACCCAGCATCGGCATCATTCTGTGCAGAAGCCGCAACCGTCTGATCGTAGAATACGCGCTGAGGGACATGAGCAAACCCATCAGTGTTTCCGAGTACCTGCTCAATCTCCTGCCCGAGCTACCCGCCCCACTGAGCGGTAGCCTCCCCACAGTGGAGGAATTGGAGGAGTTGGAGTCTGAGCTTGGCGGGGGAGAGGCAGAAGGATCAGAGACACCCGCAGAGGACGAGAGCGAACGCTGAAATCCAAAAGGCAAGAGGAACAATGCCCGAGACAATGCCTGAGAGGACTACCGTCCATCACCTGAAAGTGAGCCTGGATGGCATCTATCCAACTATCTGGCGACGTCTAGCGGTGCCAAGCACGACAACGCTGGCTGATCTTCACATGATCCTGCAGATCGCCCTGGGCTGGGAAGGCTATCACCTGCACGAGTTCCACGTTTTGTTTGATGCTCGCTTCGGTATGGGTAACCTGGTGCAGGGTCAGGCGGCTGAAAGGGCCACCCTGCAGGAGATTGCCGGCTGGGAGGGTGCTCGGCTGCGGTATGTGTATGACCTGGGAGACTACTGGGAGCACACAATCTTTGTTGAGCGGATCGGCAGGCTTGCGCCCAAGCCAAACACTAACTATCCGCGCTGTCTGGCCGGTGCCCGAGCTGTACCACCGGAGGACTGTGGCGGGCCGGAGAATTACATGGCAATGCTGCGACGCCGACAATCCCGGTTATCTCGGCAGATCAGACAAACCAGGCTAGCTGGGCAAACTGGGCAGTCAGGGAAATCCTCGACAACCGGAACATCTCGACGAACGGCACCCAATACAGCGCGCAACGCCAGCTTCGATCCAACCGCCTTTGACCGCGATGAAATCAATCAACAACTGAGCAACTGGCAGAGAAGTGCCACGGAATCCGCCGCCGAGTCGGACGATCTGTAGTGCTAACCAGGCGTCCGATTTCATAGGGGCGACAAACAGCGAGAGTGGTTACCTTAACCTATCCTCTCCAATCTATCCTCCGCTCAAACAAGCGGTAAGCTTGCTACGGTACAATCTACTGTGTGAGCAGAAGACAGGCGGGCGGATTGGTTCATATATGAACCAGTGACAAGCGAAATCGCAAATCAGTGCCACTCGAAATTAAACGTGACATCTCACATCTCTTCGTGACTGGCAAGGAGGCGACGCACGGCTTACAGAGCCATCT